>NZ_JBFOCK010000053.1:0-15073 GCF_040907765.1 Aeromonas sp. s9 | reverse complement strand
GCGCTACGGGCGGGAAGTGAATGTGCCACGTTGCTTGCATGAGGCGCTGGGGCGCCCCATGCAACACGTAATTGGGACATAGCCTTTTTTATTGGGTGATGATCAGGGTCGAGCGACCCGGCGGCGTTGCAGCCAGACCACGGCCCCGAAGAGCAAGAAGCCCGGCAGCCACATCAGCTCCTTGGGCCAGCGCTCGGTGGGCGCCTTGACGCTCAGGATCTGCTGATCCATCTCCAGCCCCAGATCGGCGGCCTGGCTGCCGAAGGTGACGGTGTCGATCAGGATCTTGCCGTCCTGCTCATAGGTCTGGATCCCCAGCTTGGCCAGACGGTCCTCACCGCTCGCGCCCTCCGGCACCGGCAGCAGCACGGTGAAGCGGCGCAACTTGCCCACCGCATCTTCCCCTTCCATGCGCAGGCGCAGGGTGCTTTCGGCCTCCACCTGGCCCATGGTCTGGACCAGCTCGGCCGGGGTGGTGTCGCGATACGGGTCGTGCAGCAGATCCATCCAGAAGCCAGGACGGAACAGGGTGAAAGCCACCAGCAGCAGCAGCACGCTCTCGTACCAACGGCTCTTCACCAGGAAGAAGCCCTGGGTGGCGGCAGCGAAGATCAGCATGGCGATGGTGGCCACGATGAAGATCAGCACGCCATGGGCGAAGTCCACGTTGATGAGCAGCAGATCGGTGTTGAAGATGAACAGGAACGGCAGCGCTGCGGTACGCAGGCTGTAGTAGAACGCCGTGATCCCGGTCTTGATGGGGTCGCCCTTGGAGACGGCGGCCGCGGCGAACGAGGCCAGCCCCACCGGCGGGGTCACGTCCGCCATGATGCCGAAGTAGAAGACGAACAGGTGCACCGCGATGAGCGGCACGATGAGGCCGTTCTGCTGCCCCAGGGTGACGATCACCGGCGCCAGCAGGCTCGATACCACGATGTAGTTGGCAGTGGTCGGCAGCCCCATGCCGAGGATGAGGCTCAGCAGCGCGGTGAGGATCAGCATGAGCAGCAGGTTGCCCATGGAGAGGAACTCCACCAGATCCGCCAGTACCAGGCCGACGCCGGTCTGGGAGACGGCCCCGACGATGATGCCGGCAGTGGCGGTGGCAATGCCGATGCCGATCATGTTGCGGGCACCGGCAATCAGCCCCTCGCGCAGGTCCACCACGCCATCGGTGAAGGAGCCGTAGTCATGCTTGCCGTCGGTGCGCAGCCAGTTCAGCAGCGGTCGCTGGGTCAGCAGGATGATGATGAGCATCACCGAACCCCAGAAGGCCGACAGGCCGGGGGAGAGGCGCTCCACCATCAGACACCACACCAGCACCACCACGGGCAGCAGGAAGTGCAGGCCGGAGAGCAGCACGGCGCGGGTCTCGGGCAGCTCGTCCAGCGGCTTGTCCGGGTCTTCCGCCGGCAGCGGCGCGTTGCTGGCGGCGATCTTCAGCAGTCCCAGGTAGGCGACGGCCAGCAACACGCTGATCCCCGGCAGGGCATAGTCACCCAGCACTGGCTTGAGCCAGCCCAGACCGTAGTAGACCGCCATGGAGAGGCCGCTGATGAGGGCGGCACCGAAGGCGAAGCCGGTCAGGCGACGCAGCCAGGGGCGCGGCTGACGGTTGCCGATGGGCTGCATCCCTAGCTTGAGCGCCTCGAGGTGCACGATGTAGAGCAGGGCGATGTAGGAGATGGCCGCCGGCAGGAAGGCGTGCTTGATGATCTCCACATAGGGGATGCCCACGTACTCCACCATCAGGAAGGCCGCAGCCCCCATGACCGGCGGCATGATCTGGCCGTTGACCGAAGAGGCCACTTCCACCGCGCCGGCCTTCTCCTTGGAGAAACCGACCCGTTTCATCATGGGGATGGTGAAGGTGCCCGTGGTCACCACGTTGGCGATGGAGGAGCCGGAGATGACGCCGGTCAGGGCCGAGGCGACCACGGCCGCCTTGGCCGGGCCGCCGCGCAGGTGACCAAGCAGGCTGAAGGCGAGCTGGATGAAGTAGTGGCCCGCACCGGCGCGCTCGAGCAGGGCGCCAAACAGCACGAACAGGAAGACGAAGCTGGTGGAGACCCCAAGGGCGATGCCGAACACCCCTTCGGTGGTGATCCACTGGTGGTTGGCCAGCGCATGCAGGCTCACCCCGCGGTGGGCCAGCAGGGAAGGCATCCAGGGACCGGCCAGGCTGTAGGCCAGGAAGACGATGGCGATGACCGCCAGGGCCGGGCCCAGGGCGCGGCGGGCCGCTTCCAGCAGGAGCGGAATGCCGACGCAGGCCACCGCGAAGTCCATGGTGGTCAGGTTGCCGGGACGCTGGGCAAGCTCCTGGTACATCACGAACAGATAGCTGGCGACGGCGGCACCGACGAGGCCGAGGGCGATGTCGGCAAGGGGAACCCTGTCTCGCGGTGAGCTGCGCATGGCGGGGAACACCAGGTAGGCGAGCAGGATGGCGAAAGCCAGGTGAATCGAGCGTGTTTCAGTGTCGTTGAGGACGCCGATGCCGAGGGAGAAGGGCAGCGGCGAGGCAATCCAGAGCTGGAACAGGGACCAGATCAGCGCAAGACCCGCGATGATCCAGCTCATGGGGCCGACGGGCAGCCTGGCGCCGACGTCCTGGGCGATCAGCTCCTCGGCCGAGAGCGCCCCTTGTTGTTGTGTTTGCTGCATAGTGTGACTCTGTAGGTACTGCAATAAATGAGACTCGCTCCCCCGAAGGAGGAGCGAGTCCGGGGCACATCCGAAGACGCAGCCGGATTACATCCAGCCACGTTCCTTGTAGTAACGCACAGCGCCTTCATGCAGCGGAGCGGAGAGACCCACCTTGATCATGTCGGCTTCCTTCAGATCCGCGAAGGCCGGGTGCAGGCGCTTGAAGCGATCCAGGTTGTCGAACACGGACTTGACCAACTGGTAGACCACTTCCGGATCGGCCTTGGCGCTGGTGGAGAGCACCGCCTTGCCACCGATGGACGGGGTCGGGTTCGGGCTGCCCTTGTAGAGACCACCCGGGATCTCGGCCTTGCTGTAGTAGCTCTTCTCGGCCAGCAGCTTGTCGATCTCGGGGCCGGTGACCGGCACCAGCACGGTGTCCGTGGTGGTGGAGGCTTCCTGGATGGCGCCGTTCGGGTGGCCGACGAAGTAGCTCATGGCGTCGATGTTGTTGTCACCCAGGGCAGAAGCCTGCTCGGCGGGTTTCAGTTCGGAGACCAGGCTGAAGGCGGATTTGTCCCAGCCCTTCACGGTCATGATCTCTTCAAAGGTGTCACGCTGACCGGAGCCCGGGTTGCCGATGTTGACGCGCTTGCCCTTCAGGTCGTCGAAGCTGGCAATCTTGGCGTCCTTGCGGGCCAGGATGGTGAACACTTCGCTCTGCAGGGAGAAGACGGCGCGGATGTCATCCATCGGACCTTCGGCCTTGAACGGCTCGACGCCCTTCATCGCCTTGTACTGGTGGTCGGACTGCATGATGCCGAAGTTGAATTCGCCGGAGCGGATGCCGTTGACGTTGGCAACACCGCCGCCACTGGCCGGGGCGTTGCACTTGATCTGGTGATCGGCGGCGCCGCGGTTGAGGAAGCGGCAGATGGACTGGCCCGCCACGTAGTAGACGCCGGTCTGACCGCCGGTGCCTATGGTCACGAAGCGCTCCTGCGCTTGCACCGGACCACCAAACGACACACCGACCAGAGCCGCCGACAAGGCGCACGCCAAGGATAATCCTTTCATGTTCTTCATCCTTTTCATTGATTTATTTCACCCGTTTCCCGGGAGAATATGAGACAGACCCGCATCAAGACTGGGTTCGCCTATACGACCTCGTACGAGGAAATGGTCGAGCGGCACGCGCCCTTCCAAAAGCCACCATCATCCTGCGGTGAGATAATCAGCGTCATGCCGATCGGAGGTGATCTGACCAGAAACGGGTCAGTTCAAAAGCATTAACGCCCCGATTAAGCACATAACACCAACATAAATCAAACAAAACAGCAAAATGGCGGATTTAAATAGCGAGAAGTTTGAAGCGGATCATTCATTTCTCAGGGCAGATTAATTACATGAACTATCAAAGGGAAGCAATAAAAAGCACGCCCAGATTCTTTCGCAACCCTTGACTGGCAAGGATTAGAAACCTGGTCCGTTATATTGCGAAGTGCTTACTGAACAGCATAAACACGACGTTAATGACGCTTTTGTCGCCAAGATGCAAAAACCCCGATCCGGGGCTGCCGGAACGGGGTTTGGTAACAAGCTGATTTCATTTGGGCCCGGCCATCACGCCTTGCTGCCAGCCAGCTCCAGAATGAAGGCGAACTCCAGGGCGATGTCCTCATAGGCCTTGAAACGGCCCGACTTGCCGCCGTGACCGGCCTCCATGTCGGTACTGAGCAGCAACTGGTTGTCATCCGTCTTCAACTCACGCAGCTTGGCCACCCACTTGGCTGGCTCCCAGTACTGCACCTGGGAGTCGTGCAACCCCGTGGTCACCAGCAGATTCGGGTAGGCCTGGGCCTTGACCTGATCGTAGGGGCTGTAGGCCTTCATGTAGTCGTAGTAGCGCTTCTGGTTCGGGTTGCCCCACTCGTCATACTCCCCTGTGGTGAGGGGAATGGACTCGTCCAGCATGGTGGTGACCACGTCGACAAAGGGCACCTGGGCCACCACGCCGCGATAGAGCTGGGGCGCCTGGTTGATGACGGCCCCCATCAGCAGGCCGCCGGCGCTGCCCCCCATGGCATAGACCTGATCCCTGGCACCGTAGCCTTGCGCCACCAGCGCCTCGGTCACGTCGATGAAGTCGTTGAAGGTGTTCTGCTTCTTGAGCAGCTTGCCCTCTTCATACCAGGTGCGGCCCAGCTCCTCGCCACCCCGGATATGGGCGATAGCGTAGACGAAGCCCCGGTCCAGCAGGCTCAGGCGTGAGCTGCTGAAGTCCGGGTCCATGCTGGCGCCGTAGGAGCCATAGCCGTAGACCAGCAGGGGATTGGTGCCTGCACCACCCCCTGCCTTCTTGAACTTGTCCTTGCGATAGACCAGCGACACCGGCACGGCCACGCCGTCACGGGCGGTGATCCAGAGCCGCTCGCTGGCATATTGCGCAGGCACGAAGCCCGCCACCGGCTGCTGCTTGAGCAGAGTCCGCTTGCCGCTGTCCATGTCCAGCTCATAGGTGGAGGACGGCGTGGTCATGGAGGAGTAGCCATAGCGCAGGGCGCTGGTGTCCGGCTCCGGGTTGTAGGCAAGCCAGGTGACATAAGCGGGATCGTCGAAGGCGATCTCCTTCTGTTCGCCGCTCTGCCAGTTGACCTGACGCAACCGGGTCAACCCCTGGCTGCGCTCCTCCAGCACCAGCCAGTCCCTGAACAGGGCATAGCTCTCCAGCAGTACGTCCGGATTGGGGGCGATCACCGCCTTCCAGCGATCCACCGGGCTCTCCTTGGTCTCATAGAGGCCGAAGTTCTTGCCGTCCTTGTTGGAGCGCACATAGAAGCGACCGCGGTAGTGATCCAGGCTGTATTCGTGATCCACCTGACGGGGCAGGAACAGGCGTGGCGTCTGGCCCGGCACATTGGCATCAATGAGGCGCGCCTCGCTGGTGGTGGTGCTGGAGAGGGAGATGACGATGAAATCTTCCGAGGTGGTGGCGTAGAGGCTCACATAGAAGGAGTCGTCCTTCTCCTCGTAGACCAGGGTATCCTTCGCGGGATCCGTGCCCAGCTCGTGGCGATAGACCTGGTAGGGCAGCAGAGTCTTGGGGTGCTTGCGCACGTAGAAGACCGTCTTGCTGTCGTTGGCCCACACCAGGTTGCCGGAGGTGTTCTCGAGGGTGTCGGCAGCCCAGGCGCCGCTCTCCAGATCGAGGAACTGGATCCTGTATTGACGGCGGGAGAGATAATCTTCCGCCACCGCCAGCCAGCGGTTGTTGCGGCTCACCTCGAGCGCCCCGAGGGCATAGAACTCGTGGCCTTCGGCGCGCTGGTTGCCATCCAGCAGCAGGGCGGAGGCCCCGTCCCCTTCCACCTTGCTGCGGGAGTAGATGGCGTACTCCTTGCCCGGCTCGTAACGGGTCTGATAGCGGTAGCCGTTCTTCACATAGGGGACAGACTCGTCCTGCTGGGGAATGCGGGCCACCATCTCCTTGTAGAGCTGCTCGCGCAGCGGCTTGATCGGTGCGAGCATGGCCTCGGTGTAGGCATTCTCGGCCTTGAGATAGTCCAGCACCTCGGGCTTCTGCCGCTCGTCGTCACGCAGCCAGTAGTAGTTGTCGACGCGCGTGTCCCCGTGTTTTTTCAGGGTATGGGGGTGCTTGGCAGCCACCGGGGGGACAATGACAGGCTGGGTGGAAGTATCGCTTGTAGGCATGGTGGACTCTTCGTTGGCATGGGAACAGGGCGCAGCAAGCAGGCAAGCCAGCAGCAACCCCCGGGAAAAGGTGAACATGTCGCATCCTTTGCGCTGTCACAGGGCCGCCCCTCCCGCTGGTGCTGCACGCATCCAGACGGCACACCGGCAGGCAGTGGGAAAAGCGTCCCTGAGAAAATAAAAATTGGCGATCAATCTGCCCCTTGTCGCCCGGGGTTGCAAGGGCTCCCCGGACATTCCCCCCCAAATCGACGAAAAAGGGCCGCCATCTCGCGATGGCGGCCCTCCTCCCTGACCGTGAGCGACACGGGTTCGCTCAGGTGTGCCTCACATGATGGAAGTGTGTCTGCTCACGGTCAGCATCCATCAGCCGGGGTAGCTCGACCAGACTTTGGTCGCGCCCTCGTCACTGATGCTCAGCACCTGATAGGGCTGACCCGGAATATCCATGCCCGGCGCACTCTGGGGCATCCCCGGAATGGTCAGACCGCGGATCGCCGGTTTTTCCTTGAGCAGCTTCTGCACGTCGGCAGCGGGCACATGCCCCTCCACCACATAGCCGTTCACCACCCCGGTGTGGCAGGAGGCCAGCTGCGGGGTGATGCCATGCTGCTGCTTGATCGGGTCAAGCTGCTCGGTTTCCACGACCTTGACCTCAAAGCCGTTCTCTTCCATGTGCTTGATCCAGGTCTTGCAGCAACCGCAATACTGGGACTTGTAGACGGTCATCTGCCCGGTTGCCAGAGCAGAAAAACTGACGGTACCGGCCAGCACGGCCAGTAACAGGGACTTGTACATATCTCACCTCGGTTAAGAAGAAATGCCCGGAAAGGGAAACTCGACTCAGCCGTGGTGACGGGGCGGACGCTCGAGACGCTCCAGGGGCGCCTCCGGCATGAACAGAGAGGGAGAGAGGAATGTCGGCCTGTCGGGCTCAAGCCGGGCAACCGTCAGGCTGTCGCTGGTGAGCACCGTCATGGCGAGCGCCGAGGTGAAGCTGCCGCAGGGCATGGCTTTTTCCAGGGTACGCTCGCTCTGGCTGCAATGGGGCGTCAGGGTACAGAGATCGGTGGCCGCACGGCTGCCAAACGACATCAGCACCAGCACCAGACTCCACAGGGGGAGCCAGCGGCGGGCGCGAGCGAGTTGGCGACGGGTCAGGACCATGAGACGACTCAATGACGAAAGAGGGCCTATGGTAACCCTTGGCCCAGGGGGAGGGTCAACCCCTCCCCCGTTTGCATCAGGGTTGCTGACGGGTGGCTGCCAGCACGATCTCCCGCACGCAGACGTTGGCCGGCTGGTGCCAGGCGTAGAGCACGGCGTCGGCGATCACCTCGGGTGCAATGACGCCTCCCATCTGATCCTTCCAGTCGTGATAGCCCGCCTTGATGCGCTCGTCCGTGGTGTGGCTGAGCAGCTCGGTCTCCACCGCGCCCGGAGCGATGGTCACCATCCGCACGCCGACATCGGCCACCTCTTCCCGGATATTTTCGGTCAGGGCGTGAACGGCGAACTTGGTGGCGCAGTAAGCGGCATGGTTCGGGAAGGTCTTGCGACCGGCGATGGAGCTGATGTTGATGATGGTGCCGCTGCGGCGGGCCTTCATGCCGGCCAATACCGCATGCACGCCATTCAGAACCCCCATCACGTTGATGTTGAGCATCTGCTGCCACTCGGCGGGATCCTGCACGTCGGCCTGTCCCAGCAGCATGACGCCGGCATTGTTGACCAGACATCCCACCGGGCCGAATTGCGCCTCCGCCTGCGCCACGGCGGCCTTCATGGCGGCGGTGTCGGTGACATCGACCCCGATGCAGAGGGTATCGGGCAGGTTCAGCGCCTGCATGGGCTCGACCCGGCGGGCCAGCAACAGCAGCGGATGGCCGGCGGCGGAGAAGGCGCGGGCAATGGCGGCACCGATCCCGGCGGACGCGCCGGTGATCACCACGAGGGACTTGGACATGGAGTTTTCCTTCTGATGCGTTGAAATGGGCGTCAAACAAGGGCTGGCCAGCACGGGACCCAGTCACTATAGTCGCTACATCCATCGGCGATAAATATAGTTTTCCGCTGGTTATCATCTGAATTAACTATGGTATCCCCATGCTGGACCTGAGATTGCTGCGCTTCTTCATCGCCATCTATGAAGAGAAGAACATCACGGCGGCGGCAGCCCGCTGCCACGTGAGCCAACCCTCCCTCTCCGCCGGCCTTCGCCAGCTTGAAGAGAGCCTGGGGGACAGCCTCTTCATCCGGGGCAAGAAGGGGGTGGAAGCGAAGGATCCGGCCCACTATCTCTATCCCCACGCCGTCAAGCTGGTGGAAGAGGCGCGTCGCCTGCCGACTCTGTTTCGCCAGAAGGCGACGCGTGCGAGACTCAACATGGCCATCATGCCCGACCTCAGCCGCCGTCGGCTGGCGGGATTGCTTCGGCGGGTGCAGGGGGTACTGCCCGAGCTGGATCTCACCCTCTCCGATTACGGCACCCCGGCCGACTGCCGGCTGACCCTGGATGCCCTGCGCCGGGAGGACGAGATCTTCCTGCCGCTCTGGGAAGAGGAGTACGTGCTGTGCGTTCCCAGGGGACACCCTCTTGCGGGCAGGGCGCGTATCGAGCTGGCTGAGTTGCAACACCATGATTTCATTGAGTGTCCCCCCTGCGAAGCCCATCAGCAAACCATAGGCCTGCTGGCCTGTGACCGGCTCACCCTCAATCTGGTGGCCAAGGCCGAGAGCAAAGGGCTGGTGATGGCGCTGGTGCTGGCCGGTGTGGGCATCAGCTTCCTGCCCGACGGGCTGGTGGAGGACGAAGCGGGCCTGTGCACCCTGCCCGTGAGCGGCCCCCGGATGTTCCGCCGCATCGGCCTCTGCTACCCCGCCCACCAGACCCTGAATCCGGCGCTGCGCGCACTGATCCCGGAACTGGCGGGCCAGGGAGCTTCTTGATAACGTTTCAGCTCACAATCTGTCGCATGTGCCGGCAGCAGACCCTCTTCAGGAATCCCATGAAACGCATTCTGGTCATCTTTTCACACCCGGCGCTGCAGAGTTCCCGGGCCAACAAGCAACTCCTGCACGCCATCGAGGGGCTGGAGGGGATCACCCTGCACGATCTCTGCCAGCGCTATCCGGATATGTTCATCAACGTGAAACGGGAACAGGCCCTGCTGGCGGAGCACGACATCATCGTCTTCCAGCACCCCTTCTACTGGTACTCCTGCCCGGCCATCATGAAAGAGTGGATGGACCTGGTGCTGGAGTACGGCTATGCCTACGGCCCCGAGGCCCACGCCCTCAGCGGCAAGCAGTGGCTCAGCGCCATCACCACGGGGGGCGGCCCGGAGTCCTACTGCCGCGCCGGCTACAACCAGCGCCCGCTGCTCGACTTCCTGCTCCCCTTCCAGCAGACCGCACAGCTGTGCGGCATGCGCTGGCTGCCCCCTTTCGTGCTGCACTCCTTCCACAAACTCGAGGATCCCGAGGCGCTGCGCCGCTGCGGCCAGGACTATCGCCAACTGCTGTGCGCCCTGCGTGACGAGCAGCTGACCCCGGCCCAGCTGGCCGAGAGCCCCTATCTGCGCGATCTGCTGGGGGTACTCCCATGACACACACTCGATCCGGGCGCATGCCCGGCCAGCCCTCACCGGCATTCATCATGTTAAGGAGGAGCCGCTGATGGGACATGGATTGCTGTTTGACGCCCTGATCTACCTCTCGGCGGCGGTGATCGCCGTCCCGCTGGCCAAGCGGTGGGGGCTGGGCTCTGTCCTTGGCTACCTGCTGGCGGGGATCATCATAGGTCCCTTCCTGCTTGGTCTGGTGGGCGAGCAGAAAGACGTGATGCACTTCGCCGAGTTCGGGGTGGTGCTGATGCTGTTTCTGGTCGGTCTGGAGCTGCGCCCGGCCCTGTTGTGGCAACTGAAAGGGCCCATCCTCGGCACCGGTGGTCTGCAGGTGCTGCTCACCAGTGTCGCCCTGACCGGGGTGGGTTATCTTTTGGGTCTGCCCTGGCAGCAGGGGCTCGCCATCGGTCTTATTCTTGCGCTCTCCTCCACCGCCATCGTGCTGCAGAGCCTGCAGGAGCGCAAACTGATGCAGAGCGAGAGCGGCCGCTCCGCGTTTGCGGTGTTGCTGTTCCAGGACATCGCCGTCATCCCCATCCTGGCGATCCTGCCGCTGCTGGCCATCGCGCCGGTCGCCAGCAGCGGCAGTTCGGAGCTGGCAGGCTGGCAGCACGGCCTGCTGGTGGTGGCCGCCATCGCCGGCATCGTGCTGGGTGGCCATTACCTGATGCGGCCGGTGTTTCGCGCCATCGCCCAGTCCCACATGCGGGAGATCTTCGTCGCTGCCGCCCTGCTGCTGGTGATCGCCATCGCCGTGCTGATGGAATCCGTCGGTCTCTCCCCCGCCCTCGGCTCCTTCCTCGCCGGCGTGGTGCTGGCGGACAGCGAATACCGCCACGAGCTGGAAGCAGACATAGAGCCGTTCAAGGGGCTGCTGCTCGGCCTCTTCTTCATGTCGGTGGGTGCCGGCAT
This sequence comes from Aeromonas sp. s9, assembly GCF_040907765.1. Taxonomy (NCBI): domain Bacteria; kingdom Pseudomonadati; phylum Pseudomonadota; class Gammaproteobacteria; order Aeromonadales; family Aeromonadaceae; genus Aeromonas; species Aeromonas sp. s9. The sequence goes on along the minus strand of NZ_JBFOCK010000053.1, from coordinate 4,175 downwards.
CGACTTCAGCCTCTTTGCCGCCCATCCCCTGTTGATCCCGGCACTGGTGATCGGTCTGATGGTGCTCAAGTGGCTGGTGCTGATGGGGCTCGGCTTTGTCATTCGCCTCTCCCCTAACCAGCGCTGGACCTTCGCCCTGGCCCTGGCCCAAGGCGGGGAGTTCGCCTTCGTGCTGTTCTCGTTCGCCGCCCAGAACAAGGTACTGCCGGGCAGCACCATCTCACTGCTGACTCTGGTCGTCGCCCTCTCCATGGCGCTGACACCGCTGCTGCTTATCCTCAACGATCGGGTGATCCAGCCCTGGTTCGACTACCGCAACCAGAGTGACACCCCCGAACATGAACAGCCCGAGCTGGTGGAACACCCGGTCATCATCGCCGGCTTCGGTCGCTTCGGTCAGATAGTGGGGCGCCTGCTCCACGGCCATGGTATTGGCACCACCATCCTGGAGCAGGATGCCAGCCAGATAGAGATGCTGAGAAAGTACGGCTACCAGGTGTTTTATGGGGATGCCAGCCGACTCGACCTGCTGCACGCGGCCGGCGCCCACAAGGCCAAACTGCTGGTGCTCTCCCTCAATGACCCGGCCACCTCCCTCGAAGTGATCGAGATGGTGAAAAAGCACTTCCCGCACCTCAGAATACTGGCCCGTGCCCAGGACAGACCCCATGCCCACGAGATCCTGCGCCACGGGATAGACAGCGTGCACCGCGAAACCCTGGGGTCGGCCGTGGATCTTGGGGTAGAAGCACTCACCCTCTTGGGATTCAGGGCCAATCAGGCCTGGCGTGCGGGGCAGATGTTCAAGCAGTATGACAACCGGCTGCTGCGGGAACAGGTCAACTACCTGGACGACGAGCACACCTATATCAACAAGAGCCTGCAATACCGCGACATCCTCTCCGACCTGCTGCAAGACGATCAGGAAGGACAGGAGCGTACCCACGCCCATCAATGGAACAGCGGTCTGCCCGACAACGACAAGGAAGCAACATGATTGCCTATTACCCCATGCTCAAACACCTTCACATGACCCTGGCCCTGGTCAGCCTGCTGCTCTTCCTCTACCGCTGGAGCCTGGCGCTGGCGGGCAGCGGGCGGCTGCAACAGAAATGGCTGAAGGTGCTACCCCACATCAACGACACCTTCCTGCTGCTGTTTGGTGTGCTGCTGGCGGTGACCCTGCAGATGAGCCCTGGCCAGCAGCCCTGGTTGATGGCCAAGCTGATTGCCCTGGTGATCTACATCGGCCTGGGCGTCATGGCGCTCAAGCGTCCTGCCCGCGGCCAGAAGCTGGTGGCCGGAGTGGCCGCTCTCGCAGTATTCGGCTACATGGTGGGCGCAGCCATCACCAAATCAGCCTGGTCCTGGCTGGCGTAACGACGTGTCGAGGTGGGGGCCCGTCCCTCACCTCCTTCCCACCTCCCCCTCCATATTGCTTCCATTTCCTTCCAGTCACCCAGGTCGCGAGCATTCTCGCAAGGCTTGTTTTCAATAAAAAAAGGGTCAAACAACCCCTTTAACTTGTTATTTTATCTTATTTATCAACAGCTTGGTTCTTCATGTATGAAAATGGCGACAGTTGTCGCAGTAAAACTTGCGACATAGACTGTCGCAGGCCATGGCTAGGATACACTCAACGCTAAACCAGTGAAGGCATGCACCATGAGTAAGAAGCTGTTACGACAACTGACCTTGGCGCGTTGCATCCCGCACCGCCCTTACAAGCTGACCGCCAGCCAACTCCAGGTAAAACTGGAAGAGGAAGGCATTCACGTCAGTCTCCGTACCGTGCAACGGGACCTGGAAGAGATGTCCGGCATGGGACTGTTCGACCTCACCTCCGATGAGCGCAGCAAGCCTCATGGCTGGTGCTTCGAGCGCCATGGTCTCAATGACTTTGCCAACATCATGCCGCTCTCGCTGGCAGTGGCCCTGAAAACCTGGAGCGACCAGGCGAGCCAACTGTTGCCGGCAAGCGTGCTGACCGAATTGAACCCGCTGATCGACAAGGCTGGTCAGGTGATCCGCGACAGCCAGAGCGAACTGGCCGAGCGCTGGCTGGAGAGCGTGCACCAGTCACCTCGCCCCTTCGCCGGCAATCCGGAGATCCGCCGCAGCACCCTGATCCGCGACGCCCTCTGGCGTGGCCGCAAGTTCAGCGCCGAGATCCAGCGTGTCATCAAGGAGCGTACTGTCTGGCTCTGCTATGACCGCATCAATCCCCTCGGCATCCTGAACCAGCCCGATGGCCCCATCCTGCTCTGTACCCTGTCCGAGCTGGATCCCAAGGTCTACGGCATTCCGTTCGATCACATCAAGAACGTGGAGTTGACCAACTTCAGCGCGACCCAGCCGAAGGACTTCAATATCCAGAAGCTGATCCGCGACCAGGGTTATCAGGACGTCAGCGGTCCGATCCGCTTCGTCGGGCGCATCGATGCCAACTGCCCGACACTGATCGATGGACAAATCCCGGGACATAACCCGCGTATGACCCGTTACGACAAGCGCAGCGTGGTGGTGGAGACCGAAGTGCAAGATACGCCCGAGTTCCGCTCCTGGCTGAACAACATGAGCGGCAACCTGGAGGTACTTGCACCCGAATCACTGCGCAAGGCCTACCCGACTCCTGGGACAAGGGTCAGCTAAAGAAACCAGCAGACAATACAAAGCCGAGATTTATCTCGGCTTTTGTCTACTTTTAAAGCATAAGTATTCAATTAATTTTGAACTCTTACACCCCTGATTGAAGCGGCTGTACCATCGTTTTCCTACCGATTTCTGCTTGTAAGAGATCTGCCATTCCCCCTGTAAGACCCCTCAGTGTTGAACCGTACGTGAAGCCATCCCGCACTGGGTATGCTTTCCATGGAAACTATCTAAGTAACTGATAAACGTAGATAATATTCCACACAAGCCCATTTCTGCACCGCATGTCACGGAACCCAAGCCGAATGCACACCTTGTTCGAGCCCGTAATTGCCTTAGTATGGGTCTCACAAGGACGAGCTGATTCGGCAGGATGCAGAAACAGCGCATAAACAAGGAATAGCCTGCAGGATGTGGGCAAGGAACACCTCGGGATGGGGTTGATAGCCAGGATGGTTATCACAAGGATCGACAGGACAACCGCAGGATGCGGTAGTTGGATACCTCGGGATGAGGTTGAGTGGCACGGATTGTCGCTCATCAAGGATGAAAGGACACCGCAAGACGCGGTCAGGAACAGCTTCAAGATGAAGCGTGATAGCAAGGATGGTTATCAGTCAGAATGACGCAGGAACACCACGGGATGTGGTAATGGACACCTCCAGGAAGGAGAGGGTGAAGCAATCAGGACAGATTGCCAGGCTAGGAAGGCCACAGGACACCCCAACGGATTGGGAAGGGGAATTTCCAAAGGAAAGGATAGCGTCAAGGATTGCAGGGAGCATGGCAGTTCAGGGAATGGACGAAATGACTTGAGGGGACAGCATCTGCTGTCCCCTTTTCTTTGTGCACCCCATGCTCGCGACACAACAGAAAATGGAATCAGCCTGAGCGGTCCTACAACATCACGCTTTTACCAGATATCCTCTGCATCCTGGATAACCCCATCAGATTCAGCCACAGTAGCGCACCTTACCTTTCCTGCGCCCTCCCTCGTCTATGCTCAGCGACATCCACTAGGCCCTCAGAACGCAGCAGATCAGCCGCAACCAACAAGCCAGGATATTTCCTGGCGACTAACTCCAGGTAACGATGGCCACTGACTTCTGCTCAGCCAGGCAGATTGTTGAGTCATCCCTGAACTGTCTATATGTGTGACCACGAATGAAGCATGAATGCCATTCTATAGGGCGGAGATTGCCGTAGGGATGGGTGATAACCCAACCAAGCTACCTGCTACTGAGGATGAGAGACTGGGTAAATGTCAGGTAGCAAAAAGGCCTTCCCAATAGGGAAGGCCTTTCAATTTAGTGGCGGAGCGGACGGGACTCGAACCCGCGACCCCCGGCGTGACAGGCCGGTATTCTAACCGACTGAACTACCGCTCCGCATTCGGTTAGCTTTCGCTAAATCATTTGCCGCTTATTCTGAGGTGTCATCCTCGCAGCCGGTCATGTAATTCTTCACATCACCGTTTAATTGGGTGCCTGGCAGTGTCCTACTCTCGCATGGCGAATGCCACA
>NZ_JBFOCK010000052.1:0-1869 GCF_040907765.1 Aeromonas sp. s9 | reverse complement strand
CAAACCGTACTGGACTGCTACAGCCGCCACGCCTGGGGACGGCTCTACACCAGCAAGCTGCCGGTGACCTCGGTCCATGTGCTCAACGAAACGGTACTGCCGTTCTTCGAAGCCCATGAGGCTCGGGTCTATACCATCCTGTCAGATAACGGGCGCGAGTTCTGTGGGCGCCCAGACCATCATCCCTACGAGCTGTTTCTGCAACTGGAGGGAATTGAACACCGGACAACCAAGGTACGCAGGCCGCAGAGCAACGGTTTTATCGAGCGACTGCATCGCACACTGCTGGATGAACACTTCCGTATCAAGGGGAGAACGACCTGGTATGAGTCGGTAGAACAGATGCAGACAGACCTGGATAGCTACCTGGAACACTACAACACCCAGCGGCCACATCAGGGCAGGATGATGGAGGGTCAGACCCCCTACAGCATGTTCAAGAAGGGTCTGAAATTGATACCGAAGGAAGTGCGCACTAAAGTAGCGTAAACAAGACACCGGTTTGAGGCCGGTGTCAGGTGATAACTAGATCTGTACAGTCTAACTAGTCCGAAATAAAACCCACCTGTTTAATTGGTGGGTTTTATTTTAATTATTCGCAAAGTGAATTCTAAGGGTGAGAGGCTGTTCAAGCAGTTACCAAATTTTTAAGTCTCGCATTTAAATGACTGTGGGCAGAGCTTGATATATCAGACCCTAGTGCATTTCTGGACAGGTTATTAGCCGCTATCAAGGTTGAGCCAGAGCCAAAGAATGGATCAATAACAGTTTCCTTTTCATTGGAACTCTGTGATATCAATATTTCTAATAAATCGACAGGCTTTTCAGTTGGATAACCTCTATGGATCCTTTTGCATTCAATGACGTCAGGGATGCTGAGGTCATTTAGCTTGCGCTTTCCCTTCTCAAAAAAAAGGATGAATTCATATTTCGCTCTGTAATGATAACCCATACCTATAGCCATTTTATTCCAAACTATAGGTTTCCAAAATTTGAACCCAGCTTTTTCTGCAATCGGTTTTACATAAAACATTGTTTCTTGATCACAGAAGAGATAAAAATGGGAGTTTCTTTTAAGAACTCGATATATTTCATGGAGTAGACTTTCGAATCTTTCGTTGGGAAATATATCAAACCATTGGTTACTTGAACCTTCGCTCACTTTTAGTCGGGTTGTTGTACCAATTTTCCTATATTTTTCTAGAGACTCATAAGGTGGATCAGTTATGACAAGGTCAACGCTCGCATCAGCGAGCGTTGACAGCCATTCAACAGCATCGTTTTGAAAAAAATTTATCATATAGATTCTAGTTGGCTACAGAGAAGGCCACGGGAGTGTACTCTTGATGGCTCCCCAATGTCTAATGTTCGACATTCTGTGCAGTAGCTTTGGTCACCATTTGGATTATTCACTGTAATGCGAGCATCTGTTTGTCCAAAAGCATCTGGATATTTATGAAAGACATGTTCATTCCCATTTGTCTTGGAGCAGTTAGGACAAGATTTATACTCTTTATTGTGGATGTCCACTTTATGAATCATTCCATTATTTAACCTTTTATCACAGCATGCACATGGCATAGTTATCTCCCTAACATGGTGATTGTCGTAGGAGTCTCATCTTGATTGGTTTTTTTTGGGGTTACTTGGATCTCTGTCTCGGGTCTCTGAAATAGTTACCTCATTTTTATAAAAATGAGACATAGATCAAAGGATTTTGTTGTGTCACCACTTTCGCGCTGAACTATGGAAATTGATTGTTCTCTCTACCTTGGGAAGGTGCGAATAAGCGGGGAAATTCTTCTCGGCTGACGCAGTCATTTCATTTCTTCATGTTTGAGCCGATTTTTTCTCCCGTAAATGCCTTGA
>NZ_JBFOCK010000051.1:0-2845 GCF_040907765.1 Aeromonas sp. s9 | reverse complement strand
CGCGAATTCAACTTCGAAGTGCGACACTCGCCTATGCCGCCTGACGGTACTCTTCGAATACCTTGACAGGCTGCCTGAATCCGAGACATTTCCGAGGTCGTAGGTTGAGCCACTGCTCCGCTCTCCTGACATCCTCGTCCGTGACCTCTCTCAGGTCTGTTCCCTTTGGGATAAACTGCCTCAACAGCCCATTGCTGTTCTCGTTCAGACCGCGCTCCCACGAAGAGTAAGGGTGCGCAAAGTAAGTCTCGGCACCCAGCGCTTCCTCTATCGCCTTGTGTTCGGCAAACTCGCCGCCGTTGTCAAAGGTGATGGTATGCACCTGCTCGATGTAGGGCGTTAACATCTCGATTATCGCATCCCGCACCACCCCAGCCTGTTTGCTCGCGACCCGCTTGACCAGATAGAGCCGGCTCTTGCGCTCCACCAGGGTGACCAGTGCACCTGTGCCTTGCTTGCCCAGCACCGTGTCCGCCTCCCAATCACCGAGCCGCTCCCGGCTATCGACGATAGCCGGCCGTTCATCAATAGAGCGGGCTTCCTTGATGGGAGAACGCAGGCTGCTCGCCCCCTTGCGGTAGCGCTTGTGGCCCTGGCGCAGATGGCGGTACAACTGGCCACCCCGGGCTTTGTCGGCGGCCACATGGCGGTATATCCACTCGTGACTCACCATGAGGCCTATCTGCTTGCCCACCGCGCTTATCTGCTCCGGGCTCCACCACCAGGCGAGTGTCAGCTCGACAAACTGGATGACATCGGCAGATAGCCGAGATTTGGCCGCACTGGCCCGTCGGTGGGTGGCGTGCTGATGCGCATTGTCTGGCTGGTAGCCCTGCGGCCCGGCGTTACGACGCAGCTCCCGGTAGAGGGTGGAGCGATGAACGCCAATGGCGCGTGCGGTGGCAAGGATGGACATCCCCTGTGCGCGAAGCACCGATAACTGGTATCGTTGCCCCTCGGTCAACTGCTGATAGCTCATGGTGATACTGCTTTTACTTTGGCGAGCAGAAGGGTACCACCAATCAGCAGTTGGCCACCTCTCGCCATTCATCCATGAGTGTCGCACTTATTATCTGAATTCCCGCTTTAATGATTTTAGTGGGACCTTTTTTCCATTCACCTCAAAAACAATTTTCACGATGCAACGTCTCCTTGTATGAAATTCGCAACTATTGTATCACAACTCAATACAGGGCAATCGCACGTATGCTCAGTTTTTGTTCGTGCCATTGATGCCAGCAAGACTGACCCCGCCTCCAAACGCGACGATCTAACTTGGGTTAGATTACACTCCACTGACAATCAAAAGAACAGTGCAGGTGACACTGCAAAACGCTTGCTTAGCGCCTCGATATGCTGGCGAGTTAGTTTCTTACCCTCGACTGCATTGAGTAGTTTGCTAACATTGGACTTGGATCCCAGCTCAGGCAGGTCAGCTACCCCCAGTCGGTATTGGCTCATCAAAGTCTTCAAGACAGCAATACCCGGCTCCTGGCATGCCAAAGTCTTGTTGAAGTCGGCGAACTCGTCAGCCCCGTCTTCCCAGCGCTCGATACTGGTTGCAAGCAACTCGATCAGTTGCTTATTCGTGTCATAGTCATCTACCAGCTCGTCCATCAGCTCAAGAGCTCGCTCATAATCGTCCCGATTAGTGATGTGGGCGATGTAGGGCACTTGGGCCAATGCTTCTCTAATCTGAACCAGCGCAGGATTTAACATGATGGTGACTCCTTGTTTCTCCAGTGCCTCGCTTTGAATAGCGACTATCAGGAGCAGGCGACTCTGTCAGGAATGAGAGTGGTGCACGAATAGTGAAAATTCATGAGCTCCCCTTACTATGGGAACTTTCAACTCTCGGTTTACTGTCGAGGGGGGTGGGGTGTGCCAAATGAGGCTAGCCATTCTCACGCTGGAGACTTGTTCACACCTTCCCTATGACAATGGTCAAGGGACCCCTATTAATTATTGCTGGTAGTAGCACAATAATTAATACCAAAACGAGTAGGAACCGAACATGAGCTACCAGATTCTCTCCGCTACGGCGGCCAGCATCACCGAACTGAAACGCAACCCCATGGGCACTGTCAAAAAAGGCAATGGTTATGCCGTTGCTATCCTCAAGCGCAACGAACCAGCCTTCTACTGCGTGCCACCAGAGCTCTTTGCCTATTATATAGAGCTAGCCGAAGATGCGGAGCTTAATCGTATAGCCGATGAACGCATGGCCCTACTCGATAAGGTCAGCGTATCGCTAGATGATCTATAACGTATACCATGTGATCGCTGAGTACTAAGGTAGTTGCTGAATTATGAGCGTTAGCATTATGGGAAAAACTTGAACTCCACGGACTAGTTTCTAGGTCGCCAGTGTGGGAAACACCTGAACTTCATGGGCTGGTTTCCAGGTTGCCACTGTGGGAAACACCTGAACTTCATGTGCTGGTTTCCAGGTTGCCACTGTGGGAAACACCTGAACTTCATGGGCTGGTTTCCAGGTTACCACTGTGGGAAACACCTGAACTTCTCGGGCTAGTTCAAGTGGTCACTATGGGAAACACCTGAACTTCTCGGGCTGGTTCAGGTAGCCACTGTGGGAAATACCTGAACTTCACGGGCTAGTTCAAGTGGTCACTATGGGAAACACCTGAACTTCTCGGGTTGGTTCAGGTAGCCACTATGGGAAATACCTGAACTTTGTGGTGCTGGCAGTAGTCGATGTGATCCCAATATGGGGAACACCTGAACTTCACGGGCTAGTTCAAGTGGTCACTATGGGAAACACCTGAACTTTTCGGGCTGGTTCAGGTAGCCACTATGGGAAACACTTGAACTTGTGGTGCTGGTT
>NZ_JBFOCK010000050.1:0-19022 GCF_040907765.1 Aeromonas sp. s9 | reverse complement strand
TGGAACAGGTCGTAGACCACCTCCGCCTGCGGGCAGTGTTGCTTCACCTCCAGGTCGAACGCCGTGTTCATGTCCATCGCCACCGCCTCAATCTGCTGGCATCGCTCGCCGAGCTGCTCGAAGAAGGGACGGATAGCGGCCCGACTGTTGCCGTGCCCCACCCACAGGACGCGGGTTCGCTCGGCATCCATGATCACGGTGGCATAGCGGTGTCCCTTGTGCAGGGCAAACTCATCCATCACCAGCCGCCGCACCTCCCCAAGTTCGATGGTGCCCACACTAGTCTGCAAACGGCGCTTGTCGATCTCCTTGATGGTGTGCCAACCGACCCCGGTGAGCTGGCTGACATGGCGGATGGGGAGGTACTGAACGAGCGCTTCAATCCAGCACTGCATGCGCCGGGTGAGGCGGGAGCCAGAGGGGAGCCAGTCGATATGTTCACTGACGCGACCACAGCGCAGACAGTCGACGCGGCGAACAGGCAGTTGTAACCAGACTTGTCGGTCAAATAGGTCTCGCTCACGCACCCGGCGGATACGTTGGTCGTGGATCAATGGCGTGGGTTGCAGGCATCGGCGACAACGGGGCAAGAAGTCGGCGCGAGGCTCAAGGGTAAACAGGGTGTGATGGTTGGCAGAAAGCGCTTGGGCGATGACGGTATAACCTGGCCAGAAGGAGGTAATATCAATATGATGCACGGCGACAGCAGGGTGATGGTGGTGGTGTGTTTGGCGACAACCAGTTTACCAGCACCCTGTCTGTCAACTTCCACTTTCCCAGGATCCCGCGAAGAACCTAAAAAAAGCCATGGCACTGCCATGGCCTGCATGAGCCGGCCCCCTCAGGAGCCGGTCACCTCCTTCAGGAAACCGGTGAAACGCTGCCAGGACTTGGCATCGGCATCGGCGCGGTAGTTGTCCGAGCCAAAGACGCTGAACGCGTGGGGAGCACCGCTGTAGCTGGTCGCCTCGTGCTTCACCCCGGCGCTCTCCAGCTCGGCCACCAGCGCCGCAAACTGACCCAGAGAGACCGCCTCGTCGGCGCTGCCGTGCTGGACAAGCAACTGTCCCTTCACCTCTTTGTAGTCCTGCCCGGCCGGGGTCTCCAGCCCGCCGTGCACGCTCACCACTCCCTTGAGATCCGCCCCGCTGCGGGCCAGCTCCAGCACGGCGGCGCCGCCGAAGCAGTAACCGAGGGCCACCGCATTGTCGAGCCGCCCCCCCTGCCTGCCCGCCTCCGCCAATCCCCCTTGCAGCAGGGTGCGCATCCTGGTCCTGTCCTGATAGAGGGCCCCGGTGAGGCGCTTCTTGTCTTCCACCGTGCTCGGCCTGACCCCGGCACCGAACAAATCTACGGCAAAGACACTGTAGCCCAGGGCCACCAGCATCTCGGCCCGCTTGATCTCGTAGCCGTTGAGCCCGTCCCAGTCGTGCACCAGCACCACCAGAGGGGCCTCCTTGTCGGCACCTGCCAGGTAATAGCCCTCGAACGGCTTGCCTTCGACCTCGTAGCGCACCGCACCGGCCTCGGCCGCGCCGCTCCCCATCAGCCCCAGCAGGGCCAGGATCCATGCCCTCTTCATCCTTGCGTCCTCTCCCGTCAATGGTGCCCCTGAGTGTAGCCGCTTCACATGGGAGGCCGGGTTCAGTGGTACGCAGGCAAAGAAAGAGAGGCCACCCGAAGGTGGCCTCTTTTTCATCATCTCAACGTACAGCAAGCCAGGCGCTTAATCCTTGGCGCTCTCCATGGCACCCGTTTCGGAGTGCTGGGGCAGGATGAGGTTGAGCAGGATCGCCGCCACCGAGGCCAGCCCCACGCCCGCCAGGGCGAAGTCGCCAATCTTCATCTCCAGGGCACCGACACCCACGGTCAGGGTCACCGCCACGATGGCGATGTTGCGGGACAGCCCCAGATCCACCTTGGACTCCACCAGGGTCTTGAGACCGATGGCGGCGATGGATCCGAACAGCAGCAGCATGATGCCGCCCATCACCGGCATGGGGATGGAGGTGAGCAGGGCGTTGAACTTGCCGAAGAAGGCCAGAATGATGGCGAACACCGCCGCCCAGGTCATGGTGACCGGGTTGAAGTTGCGGGTGATCATCACGGCGCCGGTCACTTCCGCATAGGTGGTGACGGGGGGACCACCGATGAAACCGGCGAAGCAGACGCCGATGCCGTCACCGGCCAGGGTGCGGTGCAGGCCCGGATCCTTGGTGTAGTCCTTGCCGGTCACGCCGCCGATGGCCAGCACGCCGCCGATGTGCTCGATGCAGGGGGCGATGGCCACCGGCAGCATGAAGAGGGCCGCGGCCCAGTTGATCTCCGGGGTCTCGAAGTGGGGCAGCGCCAGCCAGGGGGCGTTGACCATGCCGTCGAAACTCACCTGGCCCATCAGCACGGCAGAGACATAACCGGCGATGACACCGCACAGGATGGGGATGAGCTTGATCCAGCCCTTGCAGAACACGGCGGCAATCAGGGTGACCGCCAGCGAGATCCCCGCCAGGGTCAGCGCCGTGGTGGCAGGCACCACCTGCTCACCGCCGGCACGGCCCATGGCCATGTTGCAGGCTACCTGGGCCACCGACAGGCCGATCACCATGATGACGGGACCGATGACCACGGGGGGCAGCAGCTTGTGCACGAAGCCCATGCCACGAGCGCGAATGATGGCCGCCAGGATGAAATACATGAAGCCCGCGGCAAACAGACCGAACATGGTGGAGGGCAGGCCCCAGGTCTGGGTGGCATAGATGATGGGGGCGATGAAGGCGAAGCTGGAGCCGAGGAAGATCGGCACCTGACGACGGGTGCAGAGCTGGAACAGCAGGGTGCCTACACCGGCGCCAAGCAGGGCCATGGAGGGGTTCAGACCGGTGAGCAGGGGCACCAGCACCATGGCACCGAAGGCGACAAACAGAATTTGCAGCCCGGCGACGCTTTGCTTGACCAAGGAAAACATGGGTATCCTTAATTTTTTGATAACTGACAGGGATATTTGACACTTTTCAGTCATCACAAGACGTTTTCAAGGCAGCCAACGGGCCAAACGGCGTCATTTGTTGCCTTTTACTGCTTGGGGAGGGCATGAAACTGGCTTTTTAGGCGGGATTCGCTGCTACAAGCATCGAGGAAGCGATTTTACGCACTTTTATGGCCAACGCCAATCGTTTTTCCGGCGAGTTGACATGACAAGGCTTTCAACTGGTCGACGCAGATATCGCCCCAACCCCCTCTCTATACTCGAAGGCGTGACCCCACACCGACAAGGAGTTCCCCATGTCACTGCCCTCGTTCAAACCCAGCCAGCGCCGGCTGCTGCTGGGCTCGGCCATCGCCCTGGCCCTGTTCGCCACCCCGCTGAGCTATGACTTCGACCACCACCAGTGGCAGGCAAACCAGGCCCATGCCAAATCCTGTTTCATTGCCGGTACCCGCATCCTGATGGCCGATGGCTGCGAACGCCCCATCGAGACCCTGCGGGTCGGCGATCGGGTGCGGGACAGGCACGGGCAAAGCAACCGCATCCAGGCCATCGAGCGGGTGGCGCTGGGGGCGCGCAGGCTCTACGGGCTCAATCATCTGCCCCCCTTCTTTACCGCCGAGCACCCCTTCCTCACCACCCGGGGCTGGGCGGCCATCGCACCGGCCATGACCCGCACCGAAAACCCGGCCCTCGCCGTGCTGCCGCTCTTTACCGGCATGCACCTGCTGGGTTGGTCAGAGGGGGGCAGCGCGGGCAACCTGGCGCTGGCGCCGCACCCTGTCGAACTGCAGGTGGCCTCCCTCTCCTGGGTTGATGCCCCGCCCGCCACGGCGCTGTTCAACCTGATCCTCGATGGCAGCCACAGCTATGTGGCCAATGGGCTGATCGTGCACAACAAGGGAGGGGATGGCGGCGGTGAGGGTGGCGGCGGCAACAGCGGTAGCGGAGGCGGCAACAGCGGCGGCGGAGGCAGCAACAACAGCGGCGGAGGCGGCAACAGCGGCGGCGGAGGCGGCAACAGCAGCGGCGGAGGCAGCAACAGCAGCGGCGGAGGCAGCAACAGCGGCGGCGGAGGCAGCAACAGCAGCGGCGGAGGCAACAACAGCAGCGGTGGGAGCAATAGTAGCCACAGTGGAAACAATAGCGGAAATGGAGGCGATAGTAGCCATAACGGAAACAATGGCGGGGACGACAGCGGCCACGGCGGCGATGACCGTGGTCAGGGCGAACATGCCGGTGGCGACCAGCACGCTGGCGGCGATCGCCACGGCGGTGGCGACAAGCATGCAGGCGGGGAGCGTCATGCCGGTGGCCGGGTGGACGACAACGGTGTGGACGCCGTCGGCGCCAATGGCAACAAGCTTCGAGGCGATGGCAGCGTGGACGACAACGGTGTGGACGCCGTCGATGCCAATGGCAACAAGCTTCGGGGCGATGGCAGCGTGGACGACAACGGCGTGGACGCCGTCGATGCCAACGGCAACAAGCTCAGGGGCGACGGCAGCGTGGACGACAACGGTGTGGACGCCGTCGATGCCAATGGCAACAAGCTTCGAGGCGATGGCAGCGTCGATGACAACGGCGTGGACGCCGTCGATGCCAATGGCAACAAGCTTCGGGGCGACGGCAGCGTCGATGACCGCCTGGTGCCCCCGCCCGCTCAATAGGTGTCAGCGTCGTGCCCCGCACACACAGCAGGGCGGAAAACAGAGAGGGTGGCCTGGGCCACCCTCTCTTTTTCTATGGCATCGTCATGCCCGCGACACGTGCGGGCAGGTCGCACCTCAGACCCGGCGATAGGGCAGGTAGACCGGCTCCCACATATGGCTCAGGATGTGCTCTTGCAGATCCTGACCGATGAGCGGGTGGGAGGGGTCGCGGCGCACGATATCCTTGAGCACTGCGGTCGCCACGTGCACCGAGATGTTGCGCAGCTCGCTGATCCTCGGGTAGACGGTGCCCCGGGCGAGATCCGCCTCGCTCACGCACTCCGCGAGCGCAAAGGCGGCGGTGGTGAAGATGTCCGGGCTTATCTCGCGGATCTGGCTGACGATGGCCGCCAGCCCCACCCCGGGGAAGATGAAGACGTTGTTGCCCTGACCGATGCGATAATCCTGCCCCTCATGGTGCACGTCCTTGAACGGGCTGCCGGTGGCGACGATGGCACGCCCCTGGCTCCAGCGGAAGATGTCTTCCGGCAGGGCCTCGCAGTTGGCGGTGGGGTTGGAGAGGGGGAACACCATGGGGCGCTCGCAGTGGGTCAGCATCAGCTGGATGTGCTCCTCCTGGAAGGCGCCACCGGCGCCGCTGGTGCCGAGCAGCACTGTGATGGGCACGTGGCGCAGCACCTCGGTCAGCCCCGCCTTGCCCTGCAGATCCCACTGGGCCAGCAAGAGGCCCGGCTTGGCGTAGCGGCGCTTGTACTCATCCAGCCCCTCGCGGTTGTCACACACCAGCCCCTGGGTATCCAGGATGTAGATGCGATCCCGCGCCGCCTGCGGGTCAAGCCCCTCGCGGATCATCCCCGCGCAGATCTGATCCGCCACCCCGACCCCGCCAGCCCCGGCCCCGTAGACCAGGTAGTGCTGCTGGCCCAGGGTTTCCCCCTTGGATTTGACGGCCCCTATGATGCCCGCCAGCACCACGGCCCCGGTGCCCTGGATGTCGTCATTGAACGACGGCAGCGCCTGCTGGTAGCGGGCCAGGTTGTTGAAGGCGTTGGACTTGCTGAAGTCCTCCCACTGCAACACGGCGTTGGGGAAGTGGCGCTTGACCCCAGTCACGAACTTGTCGATGAAGTCGTCGTACTCCTTGCCGCGAATGCGCCTGTGGGGCTGACCCAGGTACATGGGGTCATCCAGCAGCGCCTGGTTGTCGGTGCCCACGTCCAGCGCGATGGGCAGGCAGCAGGCGGGGTGGATGCCCGCCCCCAGGGTATAGAGGGCGAGCTTGCCGATGGGAATGCCCATGCCCCCCACCCCCTGATCGCCGATGCCGAGGATCCCCTGGCTGTCGGTCACGACGATGATGCGCACCGCCTTGGCATCCATGTGGCGGGCGAGGGAGCCCATGTCCTCGACGTTCTTCGGGGTGATGTAGAGGCCGCGCGGCTTCTGGAAGCGGTGGCTGAACTCCTGGCACGCCTTGCCCACGGTCGGGGTGTAGATGTAGGGGGTCATCTCCTCCACGTGGCGGGACAGGAGGGCGTAGAACAGGGTTTCGTTGCGATCCTGCAAGGCTCGCAGGTTCTGGTACTTCTCGATGTCGCTGCAGGCGCTCAGGAAGGCCTCATAGACCCGCTCCAGCTGGGCTTCGAAAGTCTGCACCTGAGGCGGCAAGAGGCCGCCCAGCTCAAAATCGGCCCGCTCCTGTTCGGTGAAGGCGGTGCCCTTGTTGAGGTTGCGATCGTTGAGCAGATTGGTGCCCGTCAGTGCAACGGGGCGAAAATCGTGACCCTGTGCATCTTTCCACAGCAGATATTGTCCGGTAGCCATAGTCATTCTCTTTGATTTACATGAAGTTGCCATCAGGCAGGAGAGCAAGACTCAGAATGCTGGGGATCATATGACGTTTGCCGATCCGGTTTTGTGAGCTTGGACAAACCCTGCGGCCAAAGGCGCCTTTGCCGGGGCAGCCGAAGGTTGCTCCCACGCCCGCCTTGGCGCAAGATCCCGACACGCCCCTATGGGCATCCCTTTGCGAGCAACGGAGCACCATGACCCCTTCCTCTTCCCCCGCTTTTCTCGTCAGCGGCGTCATCCTCGCGGGCGGTCGCGCCACCCGCATGGGGGGCGATGACAAAGGCTGGGTGCCCCTCGCGGGCACTCCCCTGATCGAACACGTGCTGACCCGCCTGCGCCCCCAGGTGGACGAGGTGCTGATCAACGCCAACCGCAGCCAGGCTCGCTACCGGCAGCTTGCTCCCGTCATCGGAGATGCGCAGGCCGACTTCCAGGGGCCGCTGGCCGGCATGCTGGCGGGGCTGACGGCGGCCCGTCACGACTGGGTGCTGTTCGTCCCCTGTGACGGCCCCGCTCTGCCCCTTGATCTGATGACCCGCTTTCGCGCCGCCATCACCCCGGACACCGATCTGGTGGTGGCCCACGACGGGGAGCATCTCCAGCCCGTGGTCGCCCTGCTGCGCCGCGCCCTGCGCCCCTCCCTGCAACAGGCGCTGGCGGACGGGGAGCGCAAGACAGGGGCCTGGTTTGCCCGCCACCGGATGGCGGTGGTGTCCTTTGCCGATCTGCCCGACGCCTTCGTCAACCTCAACAGCCCGAGCGATCTCGCCGCCTGGGAGGCGAGGCTGCGGGAAGGGGGCGCGCCATGAGCCCCCTGCCCCTGCTCGGCTTCGTCGCCTGGAGCGGCACCGGCAAGACCACCCTGCTGGAGCGCCTCATCCCGCGCCTGGTGGCACGCGGTCTGCGCCTCGGGGTGCTCAAGCACACCCATCACGCCTTTGACATGGACCAACCCGGCAAGGACAGCCACCGCCTGCGCCAGGCGGGCGCCACCCAGGTGATGGCGGCCTCCGACCGGCGCCACGCCCTGATCCGGGAGACCCCGGAGGGGGAGCCCCCCTTCGAGGCGCTGCTGGCCCGCTTCGATACGAGCGCCCTGGATCTGCTGTTGGTCGAGGGGTTCAAGCACAGGCACTTTCCCAAGGTGGAGCTGTATCGCGCCGCCATCGGCCGGCCCCTGCTCTTCCCCGATGATCCTGACATCGTCGCCCTCGTGAGCGACGCCCCCCAGGCCACGACCCTGCCCCGGTTCCCCTTCGAGGATCTGGAGGCCATCGCCGACTTCATCTGCGCCCGGTTGCCCCCGCACGAACCCCGTCAGGCCCCACCGCCCCTTCGCCTCTGCGCCCGGCTGCTGGCGGCCCTGCCCCCATCGGCAGAGCAGGGCGTTGTGCCCGGCTTGCTCAGTCAGGACGAGGCGGGCACCCTGCTGGTGCGCCCGGTGGATGGGGGCCACGACAGTGCCAACTGCCGCATCGAACGGGCGCCGGGTAGCGCGGCCCTTCCCCCCGGCGAGCGGGTCATGGTGCTCCTGCCGACAGGTGCGCCCGTATGAACCGGGAAAACGACGCAGGTCAAGGCGAATGCCGTCCCCCTTGCTATCCTCACAACCCTGACCCGAGATAAGAGAACGCCCTTGCGCCTCAATGCCCCGCTCTCCCGCTTCGATCTGCTCATCTATGGCCGCTACCGCCTGGTCCACGGCCTGCGCATCGCCCTGGCCTTCACCCTCACCTTCCTGCTGACCCGGGAGCTCAAGCTGCCGGAGAGCACCTGGCCCCTCATCACCCTGGTGGTGGTGATGGGCCCCATCTCGTTCTGGGGCAACGTGCTGTCGCGCGCCCTGCAACGGGTGGTGGGCACCGTCTTTGGCGCCGCCTGCGGGGTGGTGGCCCTCTATCTGGAGCTCTACTCCCTGCCTCTGATGCTGGCCTGGTGCTGCGCCATCATGTTCCTGTGCGGCTACCTGGCGCTCGGCAAGCGCCCCTATGTGGGGCTGCTCATCGGCATCACCCTGGGGGTCATCGTCGGCGGGGTGCCCGGGGACATCGAGACCGCGCTCTGGCGCAGTGGCGACGTCATCCTGGGGTCGGTGCTGGCCCTGCTGTTTTGCAGCATCTACCCCCAGCGGGCCTATACCCACTGGCGTCTGCAGATGCACGACACCCTGCAGCAGGCCGGGCGGCTCTACCACACCCACCTCTCCCCCAACGTGCTGGAGCGCCCCAAGCTCACCCGAAGCCATGCCCGCCTGCTCGCCAAAATAGTCAGCCTGCGCCCCCTGCTAGCCCCGGCGGTCAAGGAGACCCGCCTTGGCAGCCCGCTGTTCGAGGCGACCCAGACCACCCTTCGCAACAGCGTCTGCACCCTGGAGATGCTGGCCAACACCTATTGGCGGGATCGCCAGAGCCACTTCCTGATGCAGAGCCACCCGGGGCTTCGCGCCTGCCAGCAGGCGACGGAGTCAGTGCTCACCGAACTCGCCCTCATGCTCAAGAGCGGCGATACCACGGCGGCCGACCAGGCCATCGGCCGCCTGCAAGAGGCCGCCGCTCGGCTCGATGGGGACGCAAGCCAGGCGCCAGGCCAGGGACACGACCCCACCCTTGGCGGCTACCTCTGGCTCAATCTCCATCTCATCGAGCAGCTCGCCCACCTCCATCGCCTGCTGGGGCTGGTGCTGCAACCCTATGCCAAGCCCTCGGCCCGCCCCTGATCGCGCCGCCTGCAACCGCCCACAAAAAAGCCCCGCCGATGCGGGGCTTGTTTGTCTCGGGCTCGCGCCTTAGCTTGCACGAGCCAGGGGCTGCTCCGGAGTGAGGTAGAGGGAGAAGTCCTCTATCCCCGCCTTCAGGGCGGCAAAGCAGTCGGGGTCGATGGCCGTGCCCAGGTTTTCCGCCATCATCTCCAGGGCCCGCGGCACCGGGATGGCATCCCGATAGGGGCGCTTGGCGGTGATGGCATCGAAGATGTCGGCGGTGGTGATGATGCGCGTCTCCAGGGTGATCGCCTCCCCCTTGAGCCCCTTGGGGTAGCCCTTGCCGTCGAGTCGCTCATGGTGGGCGCCAGCCACCTGGGCCAGCTCCTCGAAGGCGCCGATGCGGCCCAGGATCTCCTCGGTGTAGGCGGCATGCATCTGCACCGCCGCCCACTCCTGCTCGTCAAGCTTGCCCGGCTTGTCGAGGATGGCGTTGCTCACCCCGAGCTTGCCCACGTCGTGGAGCAGGGCACCCCGCTTGAGCCAGCGTCGCCGCGCCTCGGACAGCCCCATCTGGGCGGCGAGGATGTCGGTATAGAGCGCCACCCTGCCGCTGTGCCCCGCGGTATAGGGGCTCTTGGAGTCCACCACCTGGCCGAAGGCCGCCGCTATCTCGTCCAGATAATCCTCATCCAGCGCCACCTCCCCCTGCCCCGCCGGGTGGGCGAAGACTCGCTCCGCCAACGCGGGATCCGCCAGCCCTTGCCAGAAGGCCTCGTCTGCCAGCGCCTCGAAGGCCCTGACCAGGGCGGGATCAAACCAGTTGCCGCTGCGCTCGCGCAGCTCCCTCATCGCCGCGTCCGGCCCGGCGGCGGCGTGAAACACGTCCACCACCTGACAGAGCAGGGCGATGCGGGAGAAGAGCGGGATGGCCTCCCCCGCCAGTTGTTGCGGCCGCCCTTTGCCGCTCCAGTGCTCATCCAGGGAGAGGATCCCCTGGGCCACCTCGTCGCTGAAACGCAACTGGCGGGCGATGTCCGCCCCCCGGTGGCAGCGGGTCAGGATCAGCTCGTTGGCTATCTGATCCCCGTTGCGAAAGATGTGGAACAGGCTGCGAAAGCGGCCCAGCAGATCCGCCTGCAAGCCGGTGTGGCCCAGCACGAAGTTGACCACCTCGGAGAGGGAGCCATCCACCAGCTTGAAGTCGCGCTTGAAGTGAAGATCGTCGGTGAGATAGAGCTCGCAGATGCGGGCGGCATTGCTGCTGCACCCCAGATCCTTGAGCAACAGAGTGTAGTAGAGGTCGTGGCGCTGCCGGGCATCCAGTCCCAGTTGCTCCCCCAGACGAGAGCCTATCCAGCAGCAGCGGATGCAGTGGCCTCTCGGCTGCCCTTCCGTCATGTCCAGGGCATGACTGAGAGAACCAATCAGCTCTGCCAAACGCAACCCGTTTACCGTCATAGCCCACTCCCTCTACATCGGGGCGTACTTGCCCGCAGGCATGTATAGCATTTGTCGGGAGTAAAGGATCAGGGGCGCGACAAATTATGCCTGCACCGCTCCCCGACTTGCCGCCGCATCGCGCTGCTCGCGGCTCAGGGTCGAGACCAGTTTGTCGTCCAGGTAGAGATCCAGTCGCTCCCCGCGCATCTCTCCCCGCATCAGGCTGCGCTGACCGTCGATGTAGTGGATCTCCATCTGGGCGGTGCGCTCGTCCGGGTAGCTCACCTGTACCTCGCGCACCCCTTGGGGCAGCAGGGCCAGCGGCACCTGGTTGAGGGCAGGATCCAGGTGCTGGTTCACCTTGATGATCGCATCGCTCTTCTGATCCACCAGGGCGGGCGACTTGCCGGTAATGGGGTTCTTGCCGGACCAGAATTCGATGGTGTTGAACACGAAGAGATCCGCCGTGGCCGCCAGGCCATAGACGGGGGAGAGCAGCACGAAGACGCCGGCACGGCCGTAGCGGTTGTCCACCACGCTGAGGTTGCCCTTGGTCACCATGGAGGAGAGGCCCATCTGGCCCATGCAACCACCGAGCCCCAGGCTCGCCCCCACTCCCAGCAGCAGGGCCAGTGCCCTGCCTCTCTGTCGTACTGCCATTGTTGTCTACCTCTCAATAAAAAGGAGGCGGCAGCCTAAACAAGGGGGCCGGGCGGCACAATGACGAAGGGGGGCCTTATACAGCCAGGGTTCAGCCTGGCCGTCCGATCGCTCACTCTGTTGGCAATCTTGCGGTCAGCCCCTCAGATGGAGAGGGCGGACACCGTCTGGGAGACCCTGTCCGCCTCCTGGTGGATCTCGCTCATCAGCTTGTCCACCCCGGCTATCTGCTGCTTGCCGAGTTCGGCGCTGCCCGCCACCCCGGCCATGTCGTCGGTCACCCTGGCGGTCAGCTCGCGGTTCTTCTGCACCACCTTGGCGATCTCGTCGGTAGAGAGCGACGTGCGGGCGGCCAGCTGGCGCACCTCGTCCGCCACCACCGCAAACCCGCGCCCCTGCTCCCCCGCCCGCGCCGCCTCGATGGCGGCGTTCAGGGCCAGCAGATTGGTCTGATCGGCGATGGCGCTGATGGTCGAGACGATGGCCTCGATGCTTCTAGACTGCTCGTTGAGCTGGCCGATGAGGGCGATGGCCTCATCCACCTGGGAGGCGATGAGGGAAGAGGTCTGCACCACGGCGCGCAGCAAGCCCGCCCCCTCCTCTGCGCTGTGCAGGGTCTCCTGGGCGGTGCTGTGGGCCAGGCGGGCGGCCTCCCGGGTGGCGCGGTTCTGCTCGATGCGCGCGGTGATGTCGCTGGCGAACTTCACCACCCGCACCACCTTGCCGCTGCCATCCCGGATGGGGTTGTAGGTCGCCTCCAGCCAGACGGCCTGCCCCCGGCTGTTGTGGCGCATGAAGAGGCCGGATTTGAACTGGCCCCGGGCCAGCTCCTCCCAGAAACGGGGCTGCTCGCGCAGGAAGGTTTCGTCACAGAAGATCCTGTGGTGCCTGCCCGCGATCTCCCCCAGGGTGTAGCCCATGACGCTCAGGAAGTTGGCATTGGCATGGAGGATGTCGCCGTTCGGGGTGAACTCGATCATGGCCTGGGAGCGGTCCAGCGCCTCGGTCAGCGCCTCGAGTCGCTCCAGCCGCTGGTGCTGTTCGGTGACGTCGCTGGCCATCTTGAGTACCCGGGTCACCCGGCCCTGGTGCTTCACCGGGAAATAGGTCGCCTCCAGCCAGCGCGTCTCCCCCTGCCGGTTCACGCGCTCGAAGGTGCCAGACTGCACCTCCCCCTGGGCGAGGCGGCGCCAGAACTGGCGATAGTCACCGGACTCCCCCCAGGCCCTCGGACAGAGCTGGCTGTGGGGCTGCCCAATCAGTTCGGCGGCCCCATATCCCATCAGGGCCAGGAAAGGGGGGCTCGCCTCCTGGATGATCCCCTCCGGGCTGAAGATGACGGTGGCGGCGCCTGCCTTGATCGCCTCTGTGATGCCCTGCTCCTCGTCGAGCCGGGTCTGACATGCCTGCAACTGCGCTTTGAGTTTGTGATTGAACATGACGCTTCTACCTCGTTGACCATCCCCATGGGCACCACCGCCTGACCCACAGAGGGTATCGGCATCGCCAGCGCCGACATAAGTGGTCGGACGACTGAAACGGATGGGGCGCGCAGTGTATAGAAAAGCGGCGATGCCGCCAAGGGCTCCCAGTACGCAGCCCTTGTGAAAGAGGATCAGCCCGGTGCAGAAAAAGAGGAGGCTAACGGCCAGGTACGCACTCGAGGCAGGCGGGATTGCCGGCAAAGCCGAACCGTTCGTAGATAGCACGCCCATCACTGCTGGCATGGAGCCACAGCTTGCCCAGTTGCTGCTCGCGGGCATACGCCACCATGGCCACCAGCAGGGCATTCGCCATTCCCCGTCTGCGCCAGGCCGGCCGGGTGTAGATGTTGAGCAGGTACCCTTCCCGCCCCGCCAGATTGCCCGGGTAGGGCGGGCGCACAAAGAGTGCCAGGGTGGCGCACGCCACCACCTCGCCCTCCTCTTCCACCACCCAGCTACGGGCGCTGCCCTCTTCCTGCGCCTGAATGAAGTAGGCCTGCGTCGCGTCCCTGAGGACCGGATCCTCATCGGGCCGGGCAAGTTCCCCCACCTCACAAAAGAGCGCCATGCGCAGTGTCGTCAGGGCGGGAATATCGGCCGCCAGGGCCTCGCGAACCTTCATCTCTTCTCCTTTGCATTCCTTTCCCCCCCCCCTCAGTCAGGCAGGGCTCGTGTGCGGCCACCTTACGCCGGAGGCGAGCGACGGGCAAGGCGCCAGCTGTCCAGCCCCAGGGGGCCCGCCCCCCACACAGCCAGGGTCAGCAGCATCCAGCCCCACAACTGGTGATCGTGAAAGCCCCCCGCCCAGAGGGCCGGGTAGGAGATGACCGCCATGGCGTTGAAGCCAAACAGCAGCAAGGCGACCGGACGGGTGAAGAGGCCCGCCAGCAGGAAGAGGGGCAGCAACAGCTCGGTCGCCGTGCCCGCATAGGCCGCCCACTGCCAGGGCAGCAGGGGCACCTGATATTCGAACTCGAACAGATAGAGGGTGCTGTCCCAGGCCGTTAACTTGAGCCAGCCGGATCGCAGAAAAATGGTGGCGACCCAGAGCCTGGCAAGCAGCAACAGGCCACCGCTGCACCAGGGCAAGATGCGTTCAACAAGGGGGCCAAGGGGCCTGGCAAGGGTTTGCGTTGTCATGGGGCAAGCTCCAGATCGACCAGCAGGTCGAGGGTGATGAGGGGGGCCAGGTGTTCGGCCATGGCGGGATCCTGAGCCAGCAGGCTGGCCAGCGGCCTGCCCTGCAGGCAGCCTTGCAGCAGACACCAGGCGGCGGCATCCAGGGGAATGGGGTCGACCCGGTGTCCGGGGCGTTTCTTGAGTGCCAGGGAGCAGACAGCATCCAGCTCCCTGACCGTCTCACCGCCGTGCAGGGCCATCTGCCAGAGCGCCAGCACCGGATGGGGGCTCTCCAGGAGTTGCAGATCGCAGGCAGGATGCAGCACCAGCCGCTCCCAGTGCTCAGGGGTCATGGCGGCAAGCCGCTCGGCAGGCCAGCGCCGCGTCTCTGGCGCAAGCAGCGAGACCCGCTCCAGCCCCCACTCGAAGCGGGCCAGATCCCCGAGCCAGGGCAACGCGGCCGTGGTGGGCAAGCGTGCCAGCCAGTCGCCAAAGCCCTCCCCGTAGTCCATGACGCTCCCCTCCTCCAGAGGAGCCGCCAGCACGAACCCTCGTGCCGCCGCCTCAAAGAAGGTCTCGCCAACCATGGCGCGTACCGCGGGGTAGCTACTGGCGAGCACCTCGGTGAGGCCGAGGATGAAGTTGTTGCGATAGACCTGCAACAGGGCGTCGGGGGCAAAGCGTCCCGGCTGGATGTGCCCGAGGATGGCATCATCCTGGCCGAGCAGACCGCTCGCAAAAGCGCGTTGCAGGGAAGCAAGCTCACACATGGGCGGCCTCCCCGAGCAGACCGCTCACACAAGTACCTTGCGGGAAAACAAGCTCAGACATGGGCTGCCTCCCTGGATGTTTGCTGTGCCGCGCTCAGGATCTCGCTGGCACGCTGCGCCTCTCCCAGCAGCACCGGCAGCGGGGGGATCGCCAGATCCCATTCAATCAGGGTGGGGATGGCGCGCTGCTGGCAGACCTGCTCGTAGAGCGCCCAGACGGGCTCGGCCACGGGGGTGCTGTGGGTATCGATATAGAGGGGCCCCTGAGGCAGGTGCTTCTCGGTAAAACCGGCCAGGTGAATTTCGCCGACCGTGTCGAGGTCGATAGTCGCCAGATAGTCGTCCACCTCCAGGCCGTGATTGACCGCGCTCACATGGAGGTTGTTGAGATCGAGCAGGACGCCGCAGCCGCTGCGCCCAGCCAGCTCGGCCAGAAACTCGGCCTCCCCCATCTCCCCCGCCAGTTGCAGGTAGGAGGAGGGATTCTCGATGAGCAGTTGTCTGCCCAGTGTCTGCTGCACCCGATCTATCTTGTCGCTCATGTGCAAAAGAGCGGCCCGGGTGTAGGGCATGGGCAGCAGATCGTTGAAAAAGCGCCCGCCGATGCTGCCCCAGCTCAGGTGCTCCGACACCCGCACCGGCGAGATGGCCGCCACCAGGGCCGCCAGCTGGCGCAGGTGCCCGGCATCGAGAGGATCGGCGGAGCCCAGCGACATGCCGACTCCGTGAAGGCTCACGTGGTAGTGCCTCGCAAGCTCCGCCAGCACCTCGAAGCCCTGGCTGTGGCGCTCGAAGTAGTTTTCGCTGTGTACCTCAAGCCAGCCCACTCCGGGCAGGGTGTGGCGGATCTCGTTGTAGTGCGGGGGGCGTAAACCGATACCGATCAAGGGGTTCATGGCTGGGCTCTCAATAGATAGGGCCATGATGTGGCGGGCGCCACACCATGGCATGCGGCTTACTTGGGTTGCAGGGACCCGCCAGCGAGCTTCTCGCACAGCCCCTTGGGCACTACCACGAAGGCATCCCCCTGGGCATCCATCTTGGCGGTGCCGGCGCAGGATCCACCCTTGGTGGCGCAGTCGTTCTTGCCCGCCTTGACCACGCCGTAGCACTTCTCCTTGTCATCCGCAGCCATGGCCGGCGCGGCGATGAACTGGGCACCCAGGGCCAGCAGACCCGTCATGGCAGAGGCGATGGCAGTACTTTTTTTCACGTTCATGTCTCTATTCCTTGTTGTCGAGAGTGATGTCTCCGGCGCATCTCATCCGGCTATGTTCAATAGAACCGGACGAGGGGGAAAAAGATTTCCCAAAAAACGGCATCAACTCGCTATTAACAAACAAGAAAGCAGTAACCATCTGATTTAAAGACATAAAATACGATTAAAAAAACAGGGCGACGAGTGCCTCCCCCACGGTGCTCATGGCCGTTGACCCCGTCACTCGCCGTCCACCCCTTGTCTGCTTTGCACCCGAGGGGCCTATAGTGTCTTGAGTCCTTCCACCCAAAGGTGTCCCATGAACGCTCCCCGTCCCTCCAGATGCACCCTGTCGCTGCCCATCTTCATCCCGGGTCTGCTCTTCATCCTGACGCTGCTGGCCATCTGCTCCCTGGCCCCGGAGGCCGCCGCCCGCTTCTTCGGCAGCGGCCAGAGCTGGATAGCCCAGCACTTCAGCTGGTTCTATGTGCTGGTGGTCGGCATGTTCCTGATCCTGCTGCTGGTGATCGCCTTCAGCCACTTTGGCAACATTCGCCTCGGGCCGGACGATGCCCGCCCGGAGTTCAGCTTCACCTCCTGGCTCGCCATGCTGTTTGCCGCCGGCATGGGGATAGGGCTCATGTATTTCGGAGTGGGCGAGCCCATGAGTCACTTCGTCTCCCCGCCCCAGGCAACGCCCCTGACCCAGGTGGCCGCCCGCGAGGCCATGGTCACCACCTTCTTCCACTGGGGCTTTCACGCCTGGGCCATCTACGCCATCGTCGGCCTGGTGCTGGCCTACTTCGGCTTTCGCTACAACCTGCCCCTGACCATCCGCTCCGGCCTCTATCCCATCTTCAAGGAGAAGATCCACGGGCCGCTCGGCCACGCGGTGGACGTCTTCGCCCTGGTGGGCACCATCTTCGGCATCGCCACCACCCTGGGCTATGGCGTGATGCAACTCTCGGCGGGGATCACCCGCCTCACCGGCATGGACACCTCGGGGGAGCTGTTTCGCTTCGGCCTCATCGGGGTCGTCATCACCCTCGCCGGCATCTCGGCGGTCACCGGTCTCGACAAGGGGGTGAAGCGCCTCTCCGAGCTCAACCTCTTTCTCGCCATCGTGCTCCTGCTGTTCGTGCTGGTGGCCGGCCCCACCCAGTACCTGCTGGGAGCCCTCTCGGAGAACATTGGCAACTATGTCTCCTCTTTAAGCCAGCTCACCTTCCGCACCTTCACCTACAGCGAGACCCGCCAGGCGGGCTGGTTCGGCAACTGGACCCTGCTCTACTGGGCCTGGTGGATCTCCTGGTCCCCCTTCGTCGGTCTCTTCATCGCCCGCATCTCCCGCGGACGCACCCTGCGCGAATTCATCCTCGGCGTCCTGTTCGTACCCACCGCCTTCAACCTGCTCTGGATGACGGTGTTCGGCAACGCCGCCATCTGGGCGAGCCAGCATGAGGGGGGCACAAGCCTCATCGACTCAGTCGGCAACATCGACACCCTGCTGTTCAACTTCTTTGACCTCTTGCCGGGAGCGGACATCACCTCGGCCCTCGCAGTGATCCTCATCAGCGTCTTCTTCGTCACCTCCGCCGACTCGGGAGCCTTCGTCATCGACAACATCGCTACCCAGGGCAAGGAGGGCTCACCGGTCTGGCAGCGCCTGTTCTGGGCTCTGCTGCTCGGGGTCACCGCGGGTACCCTGATGAGCACAGGGGGGCTGGCGGCACTCCAGTCCATGACCCTCATCGCCGCCCTGCCGTTTGCCTTCATCATGGTGCTGCTCTGCCTCGGACTCTGCCGCGGCCTTGTCGCGGACAAGGAGCACTCGGCCAGGCGCCTCTCCCCCGCCACTGACTTCTGGAACGGCAAGCAGTGGCGCACCCGGATGGATCACCTGCTGCGCCCCTCCACCGAGCAGGAGGCCCGCGCCTTTGTGGACAAGGTCGCCCTGCCCGCCCTGACGGCCCTGAGTCAGGAGTTCGCTGCCCGGGGCATCACCAGCCGGGTCGAAGAGGATGGGCCGGATCAGTGCCATCTGCTGGTGCCCCAGCAGGGTCGCCGGGACTTCTGCTACGGGGTGCGCATCGAAGCCCGCCCCGCACCCGCCTTCAACCCCCTGGAGGCGGCCCACAACCACGATCCCGAGGCCCGCATCTTCGAGCCCATCACCTATTTTGCCGATGGACGTGCCGGTTACGACATCCAGTACCTGACCCGGGACGAGCTGAGTGCCGACGTCTTGCGCCAGTACGAGCGCTATCTGGTGCTGAGCCAGGACGAGGGGCAGGATCTGCTGAGCAGCGCCCCCGAACATACCCAGCCAACCCAGGGAGAGTGATGACCAGGCAGGGAGCAAGTCAGCTCCCCGCCCGGAGCTTATGGCCGGGCACACTGGCGGCGAGGGCTGCCCCCCCCATCACAACAGAGAAAGGGGCCCCAGGGCCCCTTTCTCGTCACTGCCTCAACCAGCGTTGGTGTCAGAGCCTCAACCAGCTCAGGCGGTTTTCACGCACTTCTGGATAAAGCTGTTCTTGGCCGCCCCGGCGAGCTTCTTGTCCGCCGCCGCCTTCTCGCACTGGGTCGCCTTGTCGGCGGCCCCGTCCGTCTTCAGGCACTTTTGCACGAAGCTGTTCTTGGCAGCCCCGGCCAGCTTCTTGTCGGCGGCCGCTTTCTCGCACTGGCTCGCCTTGGCACTGGCGGAGGCATCCTTGACGCACTTGCCCACAAAGCTGGTCTTGGCGGCGCCCGCCAGCTTCTTCACCGCCGCCTGGGCCTCGCACTCTTGCTGCGCGCCAGAGGTCGCGCTCTGGGCTACCCCCATTCCCATGCCCATGACCGTCACGCACAGACTCAACACCATCAGGATCCGCTTCATATGTCACACTCCCATCGTTCTATCCATTGTGGTTGGCCCCCACTCACGCGGGCCAAACGAGGCACCCTTGCCTCGCTGCACTATAGTCCCCCCTCCCCGTGACAACAAAATGCCCCTTCCTTCTCGACAATCCCCTCCCAGGCCCTCCCTGCGCCCACCCGGGCCTTAGGGAAGGTGCGAATAAGCGGGGAAATTCTTCTCGGCTGACTCAGTCATTTCATTTTTTCAGTTTGAGCCGATCTTTTCTCCCGTAAATGCC
>NZ_JBFOCK010000049.1:0-15111 GCF_040907765.1 Aeromonas sp. s9 | reverse complement strand
AACGATAACCAACTGGCGATGTTATTCACGCTGGCCAACCTGTTTCGGGCGGACCAAATGATACGTCAGTGGGAGAGATCTCACTAAAAACTGGGGATAACGCCTTAAATGGCGAAGAAACGGTCTAAATAGGCTGATTCAAGGCATTTACGGGAGAAAAAATCGGCTCAAACATGAAGAAATGAAATGACTGAGTCAGCCGAGAAGAATTTCCCCGCTTATTCGCACCTTCCCTAAGAATGAACGCTTTGGTTGACATTTTTTCTAACTGAGAGGCAGCAAGCAGAGCGTGCCCACTTGCCCCATGTCAATATTGGTTTAACCTTGGCAAACCATCGGGCTGCCCTGCAAAAAGCCTATCGGCCTGGCATTACCGCGCTCACGACCTGCGATCAGCGTCTTCAAGATCCCCAGAATCTCGGCAGCTCCAAGCTTGCGCCTTTGCAGGCGCTGGCGGCGCTTGAGAACCGCGATATCGCCGAGGGTCACGCCCCCCAGACCGGGCAGGGATGATCCGATCTCGCGCAGGGTCGCTTTATCGACACAGCCTTCCAGGGCGCCATGGAGTTGGGCCGGCAGCAGCGGACAGAGTTCAAGCTGGTAGTCAAAACGCCGGGCAACCGCCGTATCGAGACGATCGAGAAAGTTAGTTGCCACCACCAGCATGCCGTCGAAGTGCTCAATCTGCTGCAACAGCTCGTTGACCTGACTGGTTTCCCAGCCCTGGTGATGGCTGCGGCGGTCCGTCAACAGGCTGTCTACCTCATCGAGAAACAAGATGGCGTTACGCTCTCTGGCCTCGACAAATGCCTGCGCCATCGCCTGTTCGGATTCACCCACATATTTGTGTAGCAGTTCCGATCCCAGCCTCTGTACCACCTCGCAGCCAAGCTGCTTGCCCAGGTGATGAACCAGCGCCGTTTTGCCGGTGCCCGGCAAGCCGTGCAACAAGATCCTGCCCTCTCTTGCCTGTTTGAGTGATACCATCAGCTCGGCGATATCGATATCCTGCTGGAGCTGGCCGTCACGCCCTCGCAGGTTGAGCAGTCCTGCGTCAAATTCGCCCTCCATCCGGTAAGCGCAAGCCGCCTCTTTTGTCTGAGATTTTCCCCCTGCCCTTTTGCCAATCGGATTGCCAGGGCACTCATCCGACTCGATGTTAAAGGCCCGCTCACGCTGATCCAGCCAGTGCTCAATGGCATCTGCGGCATCCTTGCGCTTGAGCCCGAGACTACATATCAGACTGGCCACTCTCTGGATATCGGCCTGTGACAACCAGGTACGCTCAGCCCAGTGCGCGATCTGCTGCCGGGTGATCCCGAGGCCCCGCACTGCCTTGGTAAACAGGCGGATGCGGGTGTCGGGATTGGGAAACTCGAATTGCTGCAACCAGTTGAAGCGGCGCAGACAGGCGGCATCAATACTCGCCACATCATTGGTGGTCCAGATAACCGGGACTGGGTTATCTTCCAGCAATTGGTGGCGCCTGTTTTTGGCGATGGTGCCGCTCATCAGGAGATCGTCCCCCTCATCGACCAGCAACATGCAGCTACCATTGCGTCCAAGCAGGCGCTGGGCCAGCAACAGTTCACTCACCCGGCTCTGCATACCGTTTCGGCGAAAGGCGTTGGCATCCTCTTCGCTGCGCAAGGTGTAGAGTGTCAGGTTGGCCAGCCCAGCCAGCAAACAGGCAAGCTGCGTCTTGCCGGTGCCCGGTTTTCCCCATAGCAGGGCATTCCAGCCTGACGGCATCTGCTGATCCAGCATGCCAGCATGCTCAACCAGGGCACCCAGCTGCATATGGCCGTAATCGTCCAGCGTCAGCTGGCTGGGGGGCATCTCCTCGAGCACATCGGAGATCAACTCAACCGGTTTTTCCAGCGTCTGGGTCAGCAGCTTTTCGGCCAACAGCAGATCCATGTTGATACTCACCCCCAACAAAGAGTCCGCCTCACGATGGAGAAAGGCGACCTCTCGCATCCAGTTGGCACCGCTGAGGTAGTGACGCAGTGCCTCTAGCGGATAGCCTATCATCGCCGCCAGCAGCGGCAAGCGGCTACCCTGTCTGTCGGCATCACCGGCCTCTTCAATCATCTGCTGCAGACCAGGATGCAAGGTGTAGATAGTGATAAAGCGCAAGAGGGCCAGGCTGAGTGGCGAGTCTTCACCGACCTGCCGATCGAGCAACTCACAGTTGTGCCAGAGACAGACGGGTTTGGGAGCGGCGGCACGGGTCTTGAGCAACTTCAGCAGTGCCTGCCGGCTGGCGAGATCCTGGGGGCTCAGCTCAAACTGCTCAAGTTGGCGGGGCTCCATCTCGCGCAACTGCGGATACACTGAGGGAATGGTGCGCAGCAGTTGCCACAGATACCCGCACGCAACCCCATTGAGGGCCGAACTTTTTTTGATTGCTGTCATGATATGCCTCTCTCACCAACCGACGCTGCCAGATGACCGCTCTGGTGCCCATTAAAGCGCGCACCAGGGCAATGGACGATACTGAACGTATAGACATGTAACAAAAACAGGCACATCCCTCGTTTGCATCTGCAATCGGGGCCTTGACCTATTCAGGGGGCGGGTATCAAGCCCGCAGGCTTAAGGGGTGAGTCGAAAGATGGCGATACAAGCGGCGCACCCAGTAGCGGGACACCCGCCCCACCTTGGGGCCTGTGACCTCAATCAAGGCAGTGAACGCAGGTTGATCGGGGGCGGATTGCGCAAGCGACATCCGTACCCAACAAAGCGTTTTCTTCCGCCGAGGCGAGCAGAGCCGAAACAGCGCCTGCCGTCCACGCAAGATGTCATTCAACATGGTCAGTGACCAAAGTTCGCATCTGCGCGAGTTCATTCGTGCGCAGGCAGCATCCAGCTCTGGCCAACTCGCCACCTGCTGTAACCAGGGCGTTTGCAGATGGCGTAGTCGCTGGGCTGAGTCCGGCAAAGGGTGCCGTTCGTCCAGCTTGAGTCGCTCACACAGATACTGAAACTGGCGAGATCTATCATCTGCCTGCTCCACCTTCAGGACCGTAGCTGCAACCTCTGTCAGATCCGCCATATTCCGCAACGCCTGCCAGTCGCCAGGAAAGCGCCCCGCTCGAGCCAACGCTAGGGCAGGGTTGAGCGGGTCGAGTAGACGACTGAGCCATAACCCACCGTCATCATGATGTGGTAACGAGCGGATCAGTACGCTGCCGGTAAGCTCGGGCGCATGAAACAGCAGGAACAGCTGCACGGGGCCAATTCTCGGCTCATGACGCAGGGCCAGATAGGCCTCGGGTTCCTCATATAGAAAGAGCCGTAGATAATCACGCTGCCATTCGATGGCAAGATTGAGCCGCAGGCGGTCAAGAAAACGGAGCAAACTGCGGCGCGGCGCCAACCCCATAGCGTGCAACAACGCACGCTGCCCACAGGCTGCGTGTTTCACGATGGGTAAATTGTCTTGCGGCCAATATAGCGCCGCCAAAAACAGCAAGATGGGCCTGAGTTTGAGCAGCTCGGCACAAGACGCATGCTGTCGTGCCAACGACAAGAGCCGCAAGGCCAGCTCGCCATAAGGGGCTGCCGCCCCCTTTAGCTCATCGGGTATGCCGGCCAGAAAATGATCTGGTAGATGGGAGAGTGGCAGCGGCAGATGGGCATCCTGATATTCCGCACTTCCTGCACTCTGGCTGAGGCAGCGCAGCCCCGCCTGCCAGTTTTCGACCAACAAGCTGGTACCAATTTCCTGAATTTCATATCGCAATTCCATACGCCCCCTCCCTTTCCTCACCCGAAACAACCACCTTGTCGCGTATCCACTCATACCAGGTCTTTGAAGCCAGTTCGATTGCCAATAATGATGTCAGTCACCCTCAAACAAGGTTGGTGGTGTGCTCTGCACATCACACCTGAGAAGACCCTGGGAGTTGGTGCGGCAAACGGTGCCATCAGAAGCGCGCAGATTCCCGAAGCTGTCTTTGCACCAAGTGATGCCGATGCCAGAGTCTTTGATATTGCCGAACGCATTCTCGCGCTAGGCACCGCGCTTGCCATCGTCACACTGATAACGAGTATTGCCCAATGCATCTTCCCGATAGGTGCAACTGGCTGCCAGCACCGCCAGGGGCAATAGCCCGAGCTGCAGCGCCACCAACAATACCCGGCGCACAGCTCCCGGTAAGCAAGTTTGACCGTTCATCATCCAACTCCTCCCTTAGGTGGAGGAAGTCAGCTTGACTATACCCATCCCCCCTGGCTGCTTCGATACTGGGATTTTGCACATGTCGTATTTTCAGGCAGGCGCTATACCTCGTTAAGATCTGTGAGAACAGCGACACTCATCAAGATTCAGGTATGGTATGCTGGACCAAAATGGAACTTGTTTTAGTTTGAGGAATGCCATGCCAATTCCCCCGCCCCCGACGACATTTCGCTGCCCTCAATGCGGCTGGCACAAGACGGTTGCCCCCAAGAGTGACGTACTGGTACGCGGCCATAGCTGGTTCGAAACATGCCCCGAGTGTAACCATGCACCACCTGAACAAGCGCCGGCCACCCTGGTGGATCTGACCATCGCTAAGCTGAAGGATGTCATCCGAAAGTAACCGCTGTTATTACCCCTTGCTATTCCAGCCAGTTCGTCACAAGCCCGTTGAGGTCGCAGAGATGCCGTGTGCTGGGGTCATGGTTACAGAAGCTAGCTATTCATCTGATTGAGAAGGAGATCGTCATTGAATTTTGAACAGTTGAAAACTCGTCACCGGGCGCTGCGTGAACACTCACCTGCCAACCTAAAGTTGCGTGTGCATCGCGCATTGAGCTGGCTGCAGCGGGCAGAGATGGCAGAAGATGAAGATGGCCGCTTCATTTTTCTCTGGATTGCGTTCAACGCTGCCTATGCCACCGAAATCGATGACAATCGCCGCTTGTCGGAGCAGGAAACCTTTAAATCCTTTCTGGAAAAACTGTGCGAGCTGGATGAGCACAGGCAGATCGAGCAGCTCGTGTGGCAGGAGTTTTCGGGAAGTATCCGTATCTTGCTGGATACGCCTGTTGTACTGCAGAGTTTCTGGGATTTTCACAGCGGCAAGATAAGTGAAACACAGTGGAAGGAACGGCTGGCACAGGGCAAGAGAATGGCGTCCCAGGCGCTGGCTAGCGGCAATACCCCCCAGTTGCTGGGGGTCGTATTTAACCGTCTCTACACCCTGCGGAATCAACTGATGCATGGCGGCGCCACCTGGAATGGTTCGGTCAATCGCAAGCAGCTTAAAGATTGTGCAAACCTGTTAGGCAAGCTGACCCCGGTGATCATCGCGCTGATGATGTCCCACCCACAAACCCTGTGGGGGGACGCCTGTTATCCAGTGGTGGAAATAGCGGGTTAGTTCGATACCTGCGGGGGACGCATCTCGGATGAATCTGCCAGGTAAAAGGCCCCCGCTAACATGCCATAGACAATGCGAACCCGGATATCTGCGCCCAGCAGCGCTCCAAGCAGGGCTTCGCCCTCTTGCAGGGTGTCGCTGTGCCAGAAACACCAGAGCGCCGCTTCGACCACATCGAGCCAATTGCCTCGGCCAAGTTGATTACGTGACTTTCGACGCCAGCTCCCCCGCACCACAGCACCGGTGTTGGGGGACTGAGCGGCCAACGCCCTCTGCTCCATCGCACTGAGGGTGAGTCCGTCCAGTTTGGCCTGTGCGCTGCCACGGCTTCCCCTCAGCAGCTTGTCGAGTTGCAATGCCAGTAACCGCATGGCATCACCACATGCAAGCGTCATATCGTCATCCAGCAATGCGGCGGCCCCTGCCATGAGTTGCTCCCGCCCTTGATAGATGGGCAGAGCCGTGCGATCCAAGCGATGCCGATCAATATGCAAAGCCAAACGTGCCACTCTGCACAGTTCAGTACAGGGACGCGATCCCCCGGTTTCCTTCAATGGCACAGCGCCCAACCGACCCTGTTCTTCTGCGATCAGGGTAGCAAGTTCGCCCGCCTGCTCGGCTGGCAACAGGCAACAGATCCCCTTGATCAGCGGCATGGCCGACTGACCCGATATCAGCGTTGAATTCATAGAACCTCAGTGACGATGGCGTTTGAAATGAGTCATGCCGTTGCTGACACACCACCCGGTAGCTCAGGTAGTGGCACTGCTGGCATTAGCGCGTTGGGGGTATCAGAGAACCTTCTGTTTGCTGCTGCCTGGACGCTGTGGGCTCGAACGGTTGAAGTAGCCAGCCATAAGCAGGGCGCCTTTGGCTGTGGCGACCATTCCCCTCAATGGCGCAGGGCACAAGGATTGACACGGGTAGGTGATAACCGGCTTGCCATTCATGACAT
Source organism: Aeromonas sp. s9 (assembly GCF_040907765.1). Classification (NCBI taxonomy): domain Bacteria; kingdom Pseudomonadati; phylum Pseudomonadota; class Gammaproteobacteria; order Aeromonadales; family Aeromonadaceae; genus Aeromonas; species Aeromonas sp. s9. The sequence continues at coordinate 8,784 of NZ_JBFOCK010000049.1, read as the reverse complement.
ACTCCCTTGACGCCGCTTTTGATGGACTCATTATATGTAGCCTGTATACTCATGACGATACTGGTTACATACACATGTCGCATTTTGGAGCACATATGGCACCCAAAGAGCTCACCTGGGATCAGACCCTGCGTTTTCGTCTGCTGGAGATCGTGTTGCAGTGGGAGGGCAGGCTGACGACCAATCACCTGATGACGGCCTTCAACATCGGCCGCCAACAGGCCTCACGGGATATCAACCACTACCTGGCCCACTACTCGCCAGAAGGGCTCGTCTATGACAAAAGTCTGAAGGGATACAAGCCCACCGAGCAATTTGCCCCCCGCTTTAGTGAAGGCAAGCTGGGTGAATACTTGATGCTGCTGCACCGGGAGAAGCAATATCAGCGTCAGCACGAATCAGGGATCCTGACTCTCCCCTTGATGGACCTGCGCTACGGCCACATAGAGATCCTGGATGTGCCAAACCGCCATATCGATCCGAAAATCGTGCGCGGCCTGGTGCAGGCGGCTCGAGGGCAATTACGGGTGGATGTGGACTATGTCTCGCTCAGCTCAGAGGAGCAGAGCGGTCGCAATATCGTACCCCATACCCTGGTCTATGACGGGATCCGCTGGCATGTACGCGCCTATTGCGAGAAGAAAGGGGAATATCTGGATTTTGTGATGAGCCGCTTTCGCGCAGAGCCGGAACTGTTGGACGCCTCTCCACATGGCCGGGATCAGGATCTGGAGTGGAACACCCAGGTCACCGCCGTGGTTATCCCCAACCCAAGCCTCAGTGAAGGGCAACAAGCCATTATAGGCAGCGACTACGCCATGACTGATGGTTGTCTTCAGCTCACCCAGCGGCTCCCCCTGATGCACTACGCACTGGAGCGAATGCAAGTCAGCTATAACGACGAGCATGAGAGCCATCCCCTGCTCTACCCGCTGGTGCTGGCCAACCGGGAGGAGCTCATCCAGCAAGGCTGCACCTTCAAGCTCAAGAGTGCGGATCTTCAAGTGCTGCCACACTAGTGGCACTCCCTGCACTCATCACATCCGGCAAAGAAAACTAAACAAGAAAGGCTCCCGCCATGGCGGGAGCCTTTTCCAATCAAAGACCCCAAATTACATCGTGCCAAGACGAGTCAGCAATTGATCATAATTAGCCAATTCCTGCTCTTTATGCTGCAAGCCCTGACGAACCAGTTCCAGTTCATTCTGAATATCTTGAGTCAGATCATTCTGAATGCTTGTCTGCAAGTGATCCAACTGCGCAACTACCTCAGTTACCCCCTTTTTCAATCGCGTTTCCAGCTGTGCGAAAACATTCGAGAGGGCTTGATCCAGATAACTTCGTAGCCTGTTCATTTCTCCCTGCTCTTTCAGCTCACCACTGAAGGGGATAATGGCGGTAGCATCTCCAAGTGATAACTCAAGAGTAGGCAGAGCCAACCGGTTGATCGCCCCCTCCAACGTCCCCTTGAACAAAGCTGGATTGAAGTGCTCATTGCCCGTATCTAGATGCTTGAGCAGTGCCTTGCGCAAACTGTTTTTCAACTCCAACGGAGAGATAAGTCGGTTGATATGGTTACGCATCTGCTCGGCACACTGGTGGCCATAGTCACGTACCTGTTCGATAGCATCAGATGCACTGAGGTAGTCATAACTGACGGTGCGAGTGTAATACTCCCTTCTGGTATCACCCCATGTCCAAGGCTTATACCATGTGGAGTCACTGACCGTTCGGTAGCGCTCCTCCTCATGGGTAGCGGTACGGGTTTGCAGACGGCTGAAACGTCCACGGTCCGAATCCAGCTGCCCCAACATGGCACTGCTATCCTGCTGCGCTTTAGTTTTCACTCCCTCAATCAGTGTTCGTAGCTCATTGGCAATTGCCGACAATCGCTTATCGCAGCCCTGCTGTTGCTTCTCCAGCGATTGCAGATCCTGGGTTTTTAGCAGCGTCATGCGCTGAGTCACCCGCAAGGCAAAGTTATCGCGCCACTGGCTAAGACGTTCTTCAGTCTCTTGCTCAAGCCCTTCTCTCTGCTGTTTAAGCAGTGGCTCGCGATCCCGGCGCGCCTGCTGATAGGCTCCCGTCAGCGCATCGAAGTTGGCCAACCGCAACCATTGCGCCGGAGTGATGGGCTCGTCCCAGCATTCCTCGGCCATCTCCTGCAACTGGCCGTGGGTGTGGCGCATACTGTTGCCCCATTTTTCCTCGGGCCAGTTCGCAAAGCCGTAGGCGAAGGTGCTGGCAAACACTGGCTCGGCCAGCTGTGTCAGCACCTCGGCCAGCCGATCCTGACCGCGCTCACGGCGCTGTTTAACCAACTCGTTGACCTTCTCGCTGGCCCCTCGTTGCAGGCGGCGACGAATATTGGCCTCGGTCTCGGCCAGCGAGGTGCGATCATAACCATCATCGAGCAGGGTTGAATCGAACTGACCCGCCACCAACACCAGCCGCTTGACCCCCTTGCCCGGCAGTTGCTCGCTCAGCAGACGCACATCCGACTCGTCGAGGAACTGGCTGCAACGGGAGAGGAAGAACACCACATCGCAGTTCGCCATATAGTCGCGGGTCTTCTGGGAGCGACTCTGCACCGGATCGTTCATACCGGGTGTATCGACCACCTCGAAGCCTTTCAGCGATTCATCGGGCAGCGTCAGCACGGTCGATTTGACCAGCGCGGTGTAACGACCATCGTTACCCGCGTACTGGTTCAGCAAACCTTGCAGCCCGGCCACGTCATCGGCATAGAAGGTGTCACAATGCTCTTCGCCACCGATCCGTTGCCAGTGCAGCGTCAGATCTATCCCGGATGCCTGCACCATGGTCACCAACTCACGGGCGACCTTGCTCGCGTCACCCTCCCCGGCTTGATTGGCTTGGCCCACAATCTCGTCCCACTCCTGCTGGCTGTAATATTCCACCTGCAGGCTATGGCGCTCGCCATAGACCACCTTGGTCAGATTCGCGGTCTTGGGGGTTGCCGCTTCGGGCAAAATTGGGCGGCCATCGAATAGCAACGCATTAAGGAAGGTACTCTTGCCCGCCTTGACCTGGCCCATAATGCCGATATTAAGGGTCTGTTCCTGCTGTTGCCAGCGGGAGAGCTTGGCAGCGTAATCCTTTTTAATTTCCGCCAGCGTGATAACGTCGATGGGAAATTTATTATCACACTCAAGGAGAAGCATATACATACGTTCAATTTGCGTCATCATTACCACCTATTATTCAAAAAAATGTTTTATCGAAGGAGATACGTTAATTTCTATATTGTTCTTCTTGATAAAAAAGGATAACTCTTTCGGTACATTAGTAAGTTCACGGGCTGGCTCTGATATATCTGATGCAAAGGCGTACCAAATAATCCCCCTGTACTCAACATAGGGACTAATTGTTATTAATTGTAACTTCCCCAGCTCACACAATTCTTTGGGCAGAGTCCTGCAATTGAAACTCAAGAAAGATAAGGTTTTTAAATTTTTCAACCTCCCTATACTGGCAGGGATTTTTTTAATTTTTCTGACTTGATGCTCAACGATTCAAGACCACTTAACAAATATAGCTCTTCAGGAAGAGAATCCCACCTAACTACTGAGTCGTTTACCTTATAGCCCTCATTATTTAGCTGTTTAACATTGGCAAGCGCACCTATATTTCTAGGTAAAATATTGGTAGGTATTTTGTTATCATCGGCCCACTTAAATAACCGCCTAGCCGCATTGGGACGATAATGATAAAGAAATTCACCCCAGCCTTGATAGGGTAGTAAGTCCATGTCGAAATACGGTTCATCAATCGCCTCGGTTGGCAAGCCAAGAATAAAGGCAGCTAGATAGACAATATTTCCTAACTCTTGCTCTTTCAGCGCGAAGAAACCAGCTAGCGCCTCTACTAGTGAAACCACGCTCTCCGTTAATGGCTTATCAATACGGGAAAAGATCATACTATCGAGCAGTAAGCCCCTGATTAGACATGGGTCCTGTTTCAACAGCTTGATGGCGTCTCCCAATTGATCCTTGGCCAGCCGCTCGGCCAGCTTACATAGCTCGGCCTGTCGATCTGCCAACCCTATGCTCGGTAGCCAGAAATCCAGCATCCTTTGCTGCTGCTCGCTGATGGTGCCCTCGCTCAGCAATACCATCAGCAGCAGGGCGACATAGTGGCTGCGAGTCACCTCATCCTTATCGGCCGCATAGTGGTCGTGATAGGGTTGTTCAAATATCCGTAGATTATCGATCTGACGTAATATATTCATATTGAAATTACCTGTTGACTTTATTGACAAACAAGGGAAGCCAACTATTCAAGCCATCAGGAATTGTTATGACCTTGGCAACTACAGGTGGAAGGACACGATGATCGTAAACGACACCCCAAGTGTTGCGACGCCAATCTTCATCTTGAGCACATATACTTAAAATAATACATCTCGGGAAAAACAGCTGCCGATAAGCATCAATTTCCTGCGTGTGAATAACTATAGTTGTGGGGTGAACAAACTCACCAGATGAGTATGGTAACTTAGGGAAAACATCGTAAGAAACTAGCCAGCTCGGCCTCTTCCCGATGGATCGACTATATCTGGCAATCCTTACATCATCAGCAAATTCCTCCGCTTCTAGCCCAACTCCACCATTAAGTATCTTAAGACATAAAAATGAGAGCCGACGAATGGAGTCATTATTGTTGAGCAATAGAGCCACTTGCTGTTGCAATCTGTTCAAGCCATCTTTAGATAAGGTACCTGAAATTCGCAACAGCATCATCAAATCGAACGTAAATGAATGTGCTTTAGACGAGTTATCTTTTAATACAGACAATGTTTCAAATAATTCTTTCTTATCTAGCTTTGCCACCTGCTGTAAATGAAATGCTAATGGCCGGTCTATTTTCATAGAACGTAACAACATTTCAAATAAGCGCACCTGAGGCTCAGTCAATCCCCCTTCCTCCAGAAGATTGGCGGCCAATAGCGTTAGATACCGCTCCTTTTCTACCAACTCCTTATCTGCCATAAAGTGAGGCGCTAAAGGCTCCAGATCGGGCCGAACCTGATCCAGCATATCGAGTAGCGATGGTTTGCTCATGGGTGGCATTCCTTTTTGTAGTTTCATTGGAGCAATCAAGCCTGAAGCACCAGCAAGGCCGAATAAGAGGGAATATCCCGACGCAATAACTTCGGTAAGTTGGTCAGTGGAAGGTCACGAGTCAGTGGCAGCCAGATCGCGGGATCGCAATCCGCCGCTGATACACCCCACTCCTCCGCCAATTGTCCGAGCATAACCGAAAGTTGAATCGCGCCGAGATCCAGCAGACTGATGTCATCCGGCTCCGGCAGCGCAATACCGACCTTATCCCCTATTGCTTTAAGCTCGGTAAAGAAGCGCCCCTGAAGCTCGGCCAGTGCCTGCGCCAACTGCTCCAACTGATCCAGCTCGCCCTTGCATTTGCGCTGCACGCTGTCGATATCGGCCTGCACATCGCCATCGTCACTCAGGGCGAGGATACGATTGAACTTGCCCAGCAGCCGCTGCGCCTCCTGACGGGCCTCGTCTATAAAGCGCTGATAAGCCATAAATTGGCGCTTGAACTGCTGGGCAAAGCCCAGCTCGCGGCGGGCCTGGTTCCACTGGCCGAAATAATCAAGCAGCGGTTCGGGGCCATAGTTGCTGCGCGGGCGGTTGGAGAAAGGGAGCACATCGAGCACCGCCAACCCGCGCTTGGCCAGGGTATCTCGCACCAGCACCACTATGTTGGCGATCTCCTCGGGCGGATGTTTGTCGGCCCGGCTCAGCACGATCAGCTTGGGAATGGCACGATCCAGACTGGCGAGGAAGGCGATGTCCTCCTCGGTGATGGTGCCCTGGTCGGCGGGCACCAGCCAGACGATAAACTGGGCGCCGTTGAGCTGGGTGCGAGCCAGACTGGCATCGGTGCGCTCGCTGCCCGCCTCATCGGCCTTGCTGTAACCGGGGGTGTCGAGCAGTGCGAGATTACCCCAGGGCAGCGCCGGATGAGTGACCACCACCGACTTGAGCAGACCGCTGATCTGGCTGCCATAGAGGGATTTTTCCTCGTGGGTCAGGGTGCGAAACTGGGCGTGGCTCAGCGGCACCATCCGATTGAACAGGTTGAGCGCATGGACACCGATCTCCTCTCCCTTGCCCTGCACCAGATAGGTGGGTAGCGAGGTGGTGGGATCGACCTCAGTCACCAGACACTTGCGATCACCAACCAGCGCATTGATCAGCGACGACTTGCCCGCGCTGAAGCTGCCCCCCAGCCCGACCACCACTTTGCCCGGCAGCTCCGGAAATTCGCAAAACTCGCGAAAACGCACAATCTCCAGCCGCAGCGCCTGCAACAGATCGGCGACGTTGTCCGGCGCGCCCTTGCGGGCCAGCGCGGGCAGCTCCTGCCCGATCAGCTGTTCGAGCGCCTGCAACCGGCTCTCCAGCTCTTTGCCACTCTCTTTGGGTGCCGTCTCGCAGGCCTGGCAGAGCAGGGCATAGCGATCGCGCAGATCCGATTCACCCAACTGGGCAAACAGGGGGTTAGTCATGGGAAAACTCCTTCAGCTTGATTAGCAGGCTCGCCAGTTCGGCATGCTCTGCTTGAAAACGCGCCTTGTTGCTGGCGTCGGTCGCCTGCTCGGTGGCCAACTGTTCGGCCAGTTGCCGCAGGGACTGTTGCAGATGACCGATCTTGCGGTCAGCCTCCATCGTGACCATCGCCATCACCTGCTCGATGCTCTTGCTCAAAGCCTGCGTAATGGGTGATCTGACCTGAGCCAGACAATTGGGGATAAGGGTTTGCAGCACATATTGCCGAGCCTCTTCCCGCTGCTGGCGTTGCGCCATTTCCTTACTGACATTGTCAAACAGTGCGCCGAGAATGGATTTAAGGATGGGGGCGAAGATCATCAGCGCCGGGATACGGGTCAGGGCCGCCAGCGCCAGCGGCAACAGGCCGCTCATCACGTCCTTGAACATGCCACCACTATCGCCATTCAACTGAAACTGATGGTCAAAGTTCAGTTCACCAAAAGCCCCTTCCGAGAGCCGCTCAAGCTGGCTCAGCTTGCTGCTGATCAATGGTTTGAGGCGATCCTCCATGCCGCTGGCATAGGCCATGCGCAGCGCCGTACCGATAGCGCCATTGATGTCACCCCCACGCAGCAGGCTACCCGTCAGCGATTCGAGCTGAGACTTGAGGCGACTCTCAAACTGCTCGGCAATATAGCTGGCAATGGGGCTGACTTGAACCTGCAACTGCTGCTCGGTCTGTTGCAGATCCTGGCGCAGCGCCTCTTGCTCCTGGCCTAGCTGCGCCTGCTTGCCTCTGATCTCCTCAATGGTGAGGTTCTCGCTATTGAGCAGTTGGTGCAGGTGGCACAGCAGGGTCTCTATCCGCTGTTCGGCTTGGCGACCCACACGCTGATGGAAGAAATGCTGGTTGAGCGGGAGCAGTTGTTGCAAGGCGCTGGCCCAGCCTTCGGTGGTATCGCCGCTCGATTTGGTTTTGCGGCTCACCGTGCTGACCGAGAGCAGCGACCCGCCGGTGATGGTCTCGATCTCGCCCTTTACCTGAGCCAATACACTGGCGACATCTTCCGGGGTCTTCTTGTCACACTTGGTCAGTACCAGCATCATCGGCTTCTTATTGATCGCCAGCTCTTCGATGATCTTCTTCAGGCTCTCTTTGAGCCCACCTTCATCCACACTGACCACAACGCAATACGCCGAGCTGCGCTCCAAATAGTTGTCGATGGCATTCGAGTGATCCTCGATCCCCGACTCCCAGCCTGGCATATCGACCAGGGTCATGCCCTCCAACCCGGCCAACACCGGCGACGGGGTGGCAACCTCAACCCAGCTGCCGGGCGGAACCTCGCCAAACGCCTGCTCTTTGAGGGCATCGCGATCAAGCCGAACATCTGACCTATCGGGATGATGCAGAGTGATGGTTTCAGACTCCGCATGGCGAAGCTCGGTCGGCAGGCAGGTCTCCGGATTGACCGCGACCGATAGCAGGCTATCACCCAGCAAGAAGTTGATAAGAGATGACTTGCCAGCGCTGAATGAGCCGATAAGGGGAAGGCGAACCGAAAACTGGTTTAGCTCAGCGGTTAATACGGCCAACTCATCAAGAGGAAAATTGTGTGAAGTCCAAATGACCTCGATACGGGGAAGACTTTCCTTGAGAAATATCTGTTCGTGGAGCATAGAATCCTCATGTTCTATAGATGGCAACTTTTCGCGCTAACCCATTGAAGAAAAAACAACAAGCGCCTAGTGGAACCATCATACAGAGGATGTCAGCTTCTTTTAAGGAGTGTATAAATTCACATGTCACATTTTCAGGCAGAAGTTGGCCAAACGTACTACTACGATATCGGGGTGAGTAATACGCCAGCAAATCTGAGCTGTACAGATCTAGTTATCACCTGACACCGGCCTCAAACCGGTGTCTTGTTTACGCTACTTTAGTGCGCACTTCCTTCGGTATCAATTTCAGACCCTTTTTGAACATGCTGTAGGGGGTTTGACCCTCCATCATCCTGCCCTGATGTGGCCGCTGGGTGTTGTAGTGATCCAGATAGCTGTCCAGGTCTGTCTGCATCTGCTCCACTGATTCATACCAGGTCGTCCTCCCCTTGATACGGAAGTGTTCATCCAGCAGGGTGCGATGTAGCCGCTCGATAAAGCCGTTGCTCTGCGGCCTGCGTACCTTGGTGGTCCGGTGCGCAATCCCCTCCAGTTGCAGGAACAGCTCGTAGGGGTGATG
>NZ_JBFOCK010000048.1:0-182064 GCF_040907765.1 Aeromonas sp. s9 | reverse complement strand
CTAAATAGCTGATCCTAATTTCGCTCCAGTTGCATAAGCCCATGTCCATTACCGGGGAACGGGGCGGCATGATCCAGGAAGTAGAACACGCGACGTAATAACTCACCCAATGTGCGGCATTGGTGGTTCCGGGTGATCGTTTCATGGAGGGCATGCCACAGCCGCTCAATCTGGTTCACCCATGGCGAATACACCGGCTGAAAAAGCACGATGAACTTCGGATTTTTTGCCAGCCATCGCTGTGCTTTTTTGCTCTTGTGGATGATGTAGTTATCCAGGATCAGCGTGATGCTCTTGGCGCGCCGATAAGTCCGCTTTAGTGTTTGGAGCAGTGACAAGAACAAGTCCGTGTCTTTGCTATCGCTCGCCACATAGGTCACGTTACCTGTTCCGGCATGCAGGGCGCCAGCGAGGTAATGTTTGCGATTCTGGCCCGGAGTTGCCACTTTCTTCTGCTTCCCTCGCATCATCCAGTCCGCCCCCAGCTTGGGATTTAGGTGGATATCCACCTCATCTTCATAGAACACGGGATGGTCCGCACTGCAGCGTCCCAAGGCCTCATTGATAGCGGCCATTTTCCGCTCTTTATGGGGATCGCGGATGTGCAAAGTGGGCGCGGCCCGGCGCCAGACAATCCCTAGCCTGGGCAGCCATCGCCGTATTGTTGAAGCATGCAATGTCAGGCGCCAACTCCGTTTGAGTTCAAGCGCCATCAGTTCGGTACTCCAACGCGAGCGCTGATATCCGAGCTCCTGTGGAGACAACTGGATCAACAGCTGTAATAGACCCGAGATGTGAGCAAATGGCAGCACCGGCTTGCGCCCCCGAGGCTCGCTTTCAAGCCCCTCCAGACCGTACAAGGTGTACCAGTTCACCCAGCGATTGATCGATGACCGGGCGGCGGCTGTGAGCCGAGAAACAGCCGAGACACTGTGCCCGTCAGCAAGGAGCAAGATGGCGTTGAGCCTCCGGCAGAGATCTTTATCTTTGGTCCGGTGCATCTTGTTGATGATCCGGCGTCGCTCATCATGGTCGGGGAGTGTTAGTATCATTTCGGGCTCGGCTCGTTTGTCGTTTGATTGGTTTGGCGATTAATCAGATCGCACAAACGACGCCGAGTTCCCTTCTTTCCCGGATAAGTGATCTACATTTCGGAACGGTTATTTAGTTAGTGTCAGCAAGGCTACCGCCCCTGAGTTACAGCTCCCAGTCCGCTGCTTTTAATCCTCGAGATATCAACAATTGCTGCCATGACGCTCTTCCGGAAGGTTGATTGTCGTTTGGCTATCTTAAGGGCGAGTGTGAATAGTTGAGAAGAGGGTTTTGGCGGGAATCTGAGCAGGATCAACAAATTAGTCATTAGTAGTGTTCAATGTGAGCAAATTGGGTTGCCGTAAACTTCCCTCACCCCAGCCCTCTCCCAAGGGGAGAGGGGACAAAGACGTCGAGAGCGGCAGCAAGCAGGAAAGAGAAAGGGAGCCGGTCAGGCTCCCTTTGATGCGTTGATAGGGTGATGCAACGATGGCCGCTATGCCGCTATGCCGCTATGCCGCTATGCCGCTATGCCGCTATGCCGCTATGCCGCTATGCGTAAGGCGGATACGCAGCCGGACCATTCACGGCCAATGGCATCTGACCCATGCCGCTCCTTATCGATTGGTCGCGGCCTTCATCCCTTCCACAAACTCCTTCAGACGAGTGAGCATATGCTCCGGGTTCTGGTGGTGGGTCTCGATGATCTTCACCACGGCGGAGCCGGAGATGGCACCGGCGGCGCCAGCGGCGATGGCCTCACGCACCTGAGCCGGTTCGCTGATGCCAAAGCCGAGCAGGGCGGGGGGGGCATTGAACTCGCGCAGGGTGTTGATGAGGCCCTCCACCGGCATGCCGGCCTTGGTCTCGGCACCGGTCACGCCGGCGCGGCTCACCAGATAGGTGTAACCGGAGCCGAGCTCGGCAACGGCCTTGAGCGTCTCGGCATCGCCGTTGGGCGGGGCGATAAAGATGCTGTCGATGCCGAACCTGTCGGCCGCCGCCTTGTAGGGCTCGCACATCTGCACCGGCACGTCCGCCACCAGCACCGAATCCACACCGGCTTGCTGGCACTTCTCGTAGAAGCCGTCGATGTGGCGCACATAGACCAGGTTCGCGTAGACCAGGAGGCCAATGGGCAGCTGTGGGTACTTGGCGCGGATGCGGCCGAGCAGGCCGAAGCAGTCGTCCGGGGTGGTGTGGCTGGCAAAGGCTCGCAGGGCGGCGCCCTGAATGGTGGGGCCGTCCGCCACCGGATCGGAGAAGGGAATGCCGAGTTCGAGGGCATCGGCGCCCCCTTCGACCAGGGCATCGACGATGGCCAGGGACAATTCGGGGGTGGGGTCACCCAGCATCACGAACGGCACGAAGGCGCCCTGATTGGCCTTGTCCAGACGGGAGAAGAGTTGTGCGTAACGGTTCATGACAAGGTTCCTTCTTTTTCAAAGATGTCGGCAACGGTGAAGATGTCTTTGTCGCCACGGCCGGAGAGGTTGACGATGAGCACCTGCTCTTTTTCCGGTTCACTGCGGGCCATCTTGAGGGCGTGGGCCAGGGCGTGGGAGGACTCCAGCGCCGGGATGATGCCTTCGGATTTGGCCAGTTCCTGGAAGGCGTCCAGCGCCTCCTTGTCGGTCACCGAGGGGTACTCGGCGCGGCCGATGGCGGCCAGGTGGGCGTGCTGGGGGCCGACGGAGGGGAAGTCCAGCCCCGCCGAGACGGAGTAGGACTCCTGGATCTGGCCCTGGTTGTCCTGCATCAGGAAGGAGTGCATGCCAAAGAAGACCCCCTTGCTGCCGTGACCGAGCGGCGCGCCGTGCTCGCCGCTCTCGATGCCGTGACCACCGGGTTCGACCCCGATAAGGCGCACCGACGGCTCATCGATAAAGTCCGCAAACATGCCGATGGCATTGGAGCCGCCGCCGACGCAGGCGATCACCGCATCCGGCAGGCGCTCTTCTTTTTCGAAGCACTGGGCCTTGGCCTCTTCCCCGATCATCTTCTGGAACTCCCGCACGATAGTGGGGAAGGGGTGGGGGCCGGCGGCGGTGCCGAGCAGGTAGTGGGCGGTTTCATAGTTGGCAGCCCAGTCCCGCAGCGCCTCGTTGCAGGCATCTTTGAGGGTGCTGGAGCCGGAGTGCACCGGGATCACAGTGGCACCCATCAGCTTCATTCGAAACACGTTTGGCTTCTGGCGCTCGCAATCCTTGGCCCCCATGTAGACACGGCACTTGAGGCCGAGCAGGGCGCAGGCCAGCGCCGTCGCCACACCGTGCTGACCGGCGCCGGTCTCGGCGATGATCTCGTGCTTGCCCATGCGCTTGGCGAGCAGGGCCTGGCCCAGCACCTGGTTGGTCTTGTGGGCGCCGCCGTGCAGCAGGTCTTCACGCTTGAGGTAGAGGCGGGTCTTGGTGCCCCTGGTCAAATTGCGGGTCAGGGTGAGCGGCGTCGGGCGACCGGCGTACTCGGTCAGGAGCGCCTGAAACTCGGCGACGAAGGCCGGATCATCCTTGGCATCGACGAAGGCCTTCTCCAGCTGGAGCAGGGCGGGGATGAGGATCTGGGGCACATACATGCCGCCAAATTCACCAAAAAACGGATTGAGCAGGGTCATGGTTATCTTCCTTTACATTCTGCAATTGAGATCAGGTATGAGCCTTGTCGGGCTGAGGCGTATGGCTGGGGCACATACATGTCATCGACGAAATTCACCAAAAAACGGGTTGAGCAGGGTCATACATTATTCCTTGTGCTTATGGGCAAACGCAGTTCATTAATTCGTTGAATGAGTCACGGGGGCGCTCACAGTTGGCGCAGGGCGCCAAAGGCCGCCGCCAGCTTGTGAGCATCCTTCCTGCCCGGGGCACTCTCCACCCCGGAGTTGAAATCAAGGCCCACACAGCCCACCCGGGCGGCCTCGAGGGCGTTGTCGGGGTTGAGGCCCCCCGCCAGCATCAGCCGGGCTTTATCGAGGTGGGCCAGCAGAGTCCAGTCGAACGCCTGGCCGGTGCCGCCGCTCTGGCTGCCGACTTTCGTATCCAGCAGCAGGCGATCCGCCGGGTAGTCGAGGGCGGGCAGGGGCTCGCCGCTCGTTATTCCTACGGCTTTCCAGATCTGGCAGCCTGCCGGCAGCAGCGCGCGCAGGGTCTCGATATAGGCGGCGTCTTCATCCCCGTGCAGTTGCACGGCGGCGAGCCCCAGCGCATCCACCGTCTTGGCGATGGTGGCGGGCTGGGCATTGCGAAACACCCCGACGTAAGAGAGCGGCGCGCCCGCCATCACGGCGCGGGCGGCGGGAATGTCCACGTAGCGCAGGCTTTTCGCCACAAAGATGAGGCCGCCGAACACGGCCCCCGCCTGATGGGCGGCGGCGGCGTCCTCGGGACGGGTCAGACCGCACACCTTGTTCTGGCCGAGCACGAGCTTGCGCACCGCGGCCTCCAGATCCGGCTCCGCCATGAGGGAAGAGCCCACCAGGAAGCCCTTGGCGTGGTGGCGCAGGGCCGCCACCTGGGCGCGGTGGTTGATGCCGGATTCGCTGATCACCACCCGATCCCCCGGGATCCTGGCCGCCAGCTGCCGGGTGCGGGCGAGATCGACGCTCAAATCCCGCAGATCCCGGTTGTTGATGCCAATCACCGGGGCGCCGAGGTCGATGGCGCGGGTCAGCTCCTCCTCGTTGCTCACCTCGGTGAGCACCCCGAGGCCCAATTCTTTTGCGACCGCAAACAGGGCACGATACCCCTCGTCGGTGAGCACCGAGAGCATCAAGAGGATGGCGTCCGCCTGATAGTGGCGGGCCAGATAGACCTGATAGGGGTCAATCATGAAGTCCTTGCAGAGCACCGGCTGCTGGACGCGGCCCCGTACCCGGGGCAGGAAGGCGAAATCCCCCTGGAAGAACTTCTCGTCCGTCAGCACCGAGATGGCGGTGGCGTAGTGGCCATAGATGTCGGCGATGGCCTCCGGGCTGAAGTCATTCCGGATCAAGCCCTTGGAGGGGGAGGCCTTCTTGCACTCCAGAATGAAGCGGGTGGAGCCTTGGCGCAGATCCCCCTCGAAATCCCGATCGCTCGGGGTGAGCGCGTCCTGGAAGCTCGCCAGGGGCTGGCTCTCCTTGCGGGCGGCGACCCACTCCTGCTTGGCCGCCACGATCTTGCCGAGAATGGTCTGGCTGATGGAGGCCATGTTCAGAAAGGCGTGGGGAGCAATGACATCTGACATCTCGTTATCCTTGCGAAGCTGGCTGTTGCCCGTCGGGCGTTCTGGGTGAGTGCCCCTGGGGCACGCTGTGGTGGTGGCTGACATCATGCCTCCTGATGGCTCAGGGTGGCGAGATCCCGGGCGAGGAGGGCGGCCTGGCCGCTTGCCAGCACCGCCAGCACCCGGGCGGCGGCCTGCCTGAAGTCCGGGGCCTCGCCCGCCATGACCAGGAGCGGCGCCACGTTGGCGGCGATGGCGGCGTTGTGGGCCGGACTGCCGCGCCCTTCCAGGATGGCGGCGGTGATGGCGCGGTTCTCCTCGGGCTCACCGCCCTGGATGGCGCTGACCGGGTAGGTGTCGAGGCCAAAGTCCGCCGGGGTGAGCAAGTACTCGCGAATTTCGCCGTCGCGGATCTCCGCCACCTGGGTCGGGCCGTGGATGGCAATCTCGTCGAGGCCGGCGCCGTGCACCACCATACCGGTTTTCAGGCCGAGTGCCAGCAGGGTTTCGGCGATGGGGCGCACCAGCTCGGGGGCATAGACCCCCATCAGCTGGAAGCTGGGGCGAGCGGGGTTGATGAGCGGCCCCAGCACGTTGAACAGGGTGCGGGTCTTGAGGGCCTGGCGCACCGGCATGGCATGGCGCACCCCGGCGTGGTACTGGGGGGCGAACAGGAAGCAGACCCCGAGCTCGTCCAGGCAGCGGCGGGCCTGAGCCGGGCTCATGTCGAGCTTGATGCCCATTTTATCGAGCAGATCGCTCGACCCCGACTTGCTCGAGACCGAGCGGTTGCCGTGCTTGGCCACTTTCAGGCCGCAGGCGGCGGCCACCAGGGCCGAGGTGGTGGAGACGTTGATGGTGTTGAGGCCGTCCCCTCCGGTGCCGACGATGTCGCAGAAGGCATAGTCCGGGCGCGGGAAGTCGCGGGCTTCGGCCAAGAGCGCCTCGGCGGCGCCGGCGATCTCCTCCGGGGTCTCCCCCTTGATCTTGAGGGCGGTCAAAAGGCTCGCGAGCACGATGGGATCCACTTCACCACGAACCACCTGGCCGAAGGCGTCGCGGGCGGCGTCGCGGGTGAGAGACTGACCCTGATAGAGGGTGTTGAGATGTTGATGCATGGTCTCTTCCTTACCGCACGTGGCTTTCTGGACGGGTGACATGGGCGAGGGCCTGGGTGAGCAGACGGGCCCCTTCGCTGGTCATGATGGATTCCGGGTGGAACTGGAAGCCCAGCACCCGCTCGTCACGCTGCTCGATGGCCATGGGCATGCCCTGATAGTGGGCAATCACCTGCAACTCTTGTGGCACATAGGTGGCCACCAGGGAGTGGTAGCGGGCCACCGGCAAGGGGCTCGGCAGCCCCGCGAAGGCGCCATGGCCGTTGTGCTCAATCAGCGAGCGCTTGCCGTGGACGATTTCCCCCGCCGCCCCGACGGTGCCGCCGTAGGCTTCGCACAGGGCCTGATGACCGAGGCAGATGCCGAGGATGGGCACCCGGCCCCGGGCCAGCTTGATGAGATCGATGAGGCAGCCCGCCTCATGGGGAGCGCCCGGCCCCGGGGAGAGCACCAGCACGGCGTCCCCTTCGCAGGCGTCGATCTCCTGCATGATGCGGCTCGCCGGCAGGCTGTTGCGGTAGATGCGCACCGGGTAGCCCAGGGTGCGGAACTGGTCGACGAGGTTGTAGGTAAACGAGTCGAAGTTGTCGAGCAGGAAGATGTTAGTCATGGCTCACGTCCTTGTGTTGTTCCTGCTGGGTGCTGAGGGCCTGCAGGGAGGTGCCATGGCTGGCAGCGATGGCGGCCAGCACGGCCGCCGCCTTGGCGCGGGTCTCGTCCGCCTCGGCCTGGGGTTTGGAGTCATAGACCACCCCGGCGCCGGCCTGGACATGGGCGACCCCCTCTTTGACGAAGGCGGAGCGGATGACGATGCAGGTGTCCATCTCCCCTGCGCCGTTGAGGTAACCCACGGCGCCGCCGTAGCTGCCGCGACGCTTGCCTTCCACCATGCGGATGAGCTCGCTGGCGCGCAGCTTGGGGGCACCGGTCAGGGTGCCCATGTTCATGCAGGCCTGGTAGGCGTGCAGGGCGTCAAGGTCGGCGCGAAGGGTGCCCACCACCCGGGAGACCAGGTGCATGACGTGGCTGTAGCGATCCACTTTCAGCAGATCCTTGACGTAGCGGGTGCCGGGGGCGGAGATGCGGGCGATGTCGTTGCGACCCAGATCCACCAGCATCAGGTGCTCGGCCACCTCTTTCTCGTCCTGGCGCAGCTCCAGCTCGATGCGGCCGTCCAGATCCAGGTTGATGCTGCCGTCCGGGTTGAGGCCGCGGCGGCGGGTGCCGGCGATGGGGTACATCTCCACCTGGCGGCTGTTGGCGCAGAACTTGACCGCGCTCTCGGGGGAGGCGCCAAACAGGGTGAAGCCCTCGTCCTGCACGTAGAACATGTAGGGGCTGGGGTTGGTCTGCTTGAGGCGGCGATAGGCGGCGACGGGATCCGGGCAGGGGAGGGAGAAGCTGCGGGACGGCACCACCTGGAAGATGTCACCACGGCGGATGAAGCCCTTGAGCTTCTCGACCTCGGCGCAGAACTGCTTGTCCCCCTTGTCGACGGCCAGGGCGCCGGTCAGCGGCGCCGTGCCCTGTGGCGCAGGCAGCGGCTGCTGACAGGCCTGTTTGAAGGACTCGAGGCGAGCGGTCAGGCGGGCGTAGCGCGCGTCCAGCTGCTCATCCTCTTCGCCGCCGAACAGGCAGGCCAGCAACTGGGTACTCTGCTTGATGTGGTCGATGGTGATCAGGGTCTCGGCCACATAGAAGCAGTAGTCAGGGCAGTCGTTGCTCCCCTCTGGCACCTCGGGCAAGTCTTCAAAGGAGGCGATGAGGTCGTAGGCGAAGCTGCCCGCCATGAAGAGGGCCTCTTTGCCCTGCGGGCATTGCAGCTCCCGCTGCAGGGTGCGCAGCACGTCCAGCACGCTGCTGCCCTTGAGGCGGCTGTCTTCGTCAAGCTCCCGATCGGACGCCGGGAAGTCGAGGTGCAGCTCGTCCGCCACCCGGGTCTGGGTGATGACGGTGGGCAGGCGCTGCTCCAGCAGGCGCAGCAGGGCGGCGCCGTTGTCGCCGAGGGGGCGCACCTGCACGGCGCGGCCGCGGCACTCGATGCGCAGGCAGGCGTCCACCAGCAGCAGGCTCTGGGTGCCGGCCTTGGAGTCGATCTCCACCGATTCGAGCAGCAGGTTGTTGGGTCTGTCCTGGCAGAGTCGGGTATAGAGTGCCAGGGGGTCTGTCACATAGGGGGCATTGAGCCGGATGGTATCGAATTCGCCCAGGGGCAAACGGGTCTTGTTGCCTGTCATAATGCCTTCCCTTGCATGTGTTGTGTGTCACCGATGGTCATGGCGCTGTCTCTCTTGAAAATGGGTCGGGTTCGGGTCACGTCAGCGAGTTCGCCATCGCCATGTCAGTGTGCTTCTCTGAATTGTCGGTTTCATCACAGGTCCATTTGCCGGATAATAAAAAAGCCCGCTGGGGTCAGCGGGCTTTTTCTTTGGGTTCTTAACTTGCTGTCAGATTACAGGTACAGCAACGACCACACGCCCGCATGTCAGGGAGTGTGCCACCACCAGATGGTCAGGATGGAAGTCGCTTGCATGAGATTGAGTCCTGTAAAAAGATGTTTGCAATGAAGTGCCTACAGAAAACGATAAAGCCGCGGCCAAGTCAAGTCGCTTTTTTGCCGGCCTTTTCCAGGCAGGTCCCAAACAAGAGCGAAACACGCCGATGAGATTCGATCTTCATTGCCACACCACCGCCTCGGACGGGGTGCTGAGCCCCGCCGACCTGGTGCGCCGCGCCGCCGAAAAAGGGGTGGAGGTGTTAGCGGTCACTGACCACGATACCCTCGACGGGCTTGAAGAAGTGCGCCAGACCATCTTGGCCGACCAGTTGCCACTGCGCCTGGTGAGCGGGGTGGAGATCTCCACCGGGTGGGAGCATCACGAGATCCACATCGTGGCCCTCGGGGTGGACGAGAAAAATCCCCAGTTGCTCGCCTTTCTGGCAGGGCAGCGGGCTCGCCGGGAGGCGCGCGCCGAGGAGATCGGGCGTCGTCTGGAGAAGTGCCTCATCCCGGGCACCTATGAAGAGGCCAAGCAGCTTGCCGGTGACGCCGCCGTGACCCGGGCCCACTTTGCCCGGGTGCTGGTGGCGCGCGGGGTGGCCGACAATATGCAGAAGGTGTTCAAGAAGTACCTGAGCCGGGGCAACAAGGGCTATGTGCCCGCCGAGTGGCCCGGGATGGGGGAGGCCATCGAGGCCATCCACGCCGCAGGCGGGCTGGCGGTGCTGGCCCACCCGAGCCGCTACAATCTCACCGCCAAGTGGATCAAGCGGCTGCTGGTGGCCTTCAAGGCCGTCGGGGGGGATGCCATGGAGGTCTCCCTGCCCCAGCAGAGCCCACAGGAGCGGGCGAATCTCGGCCAGTGGGCCAGGGAGCACGATCTCTATATTTCGGTGGGGTCCGATTTTCACTTCCCCTCCAACTGGACCGAGCTTGGCCGCCACCTCTGGCTCCCCAAGGAGGGGATGCCGCTGTGGCTCGGTCACCCCGGTCATTTCGGGCTCACCCCCGAGGAGCATGCGGGCCTGCTGGCCAGCCGCTGACCCCCGGGCTGGCATCTTTGATGCAGGCGAGTCTGCGTCAAACAGGTTAAGGTAGTGTCATGGGCCAAGGGGCCCTTGACCATGAAGCGGGCAACGAGCGTGCCCCCTATCGCGAGAAGAGCATATGAGTCAGCATTTTTACGTACATCCCGACAATCCCCAGGTTCGCCTCATCAGCCAGGCGGTGCAGATCCTGCAAAACGGCGGCGTCATCGTCTATCCCACCGACTCCGGCTACGCCCTGGGCTGCCAGATGGGCAACAAGGATGCCCTGGAGCGCATCTGCCGCATCCGTCGCATCGAGCCGAACCACGACTTCACCCTGGTGTGCCGGGATCTCTCGGAGATCTCCACTTACGCCAAGGTGGACAACACCGCCTTCCGGCTGGTCAAGAACAACACCCCCGGACCCTACACCTTCATCTTCAAGGCCACCAAGGAGGTGCCGCGCCGCCTCATGAACGAGAAGAAGAAGACCATCGGCATCCGGGTCCCGGCCAACAACATCGCGCTGGCCTTGCTCGAGGCCCTCGGTGAGCCGCTGCTCTCCACCACTCTGATCCTGCCGGGCTCCGAGATGGCGGAGTTCGACCCCGAGGAGATTGCCGACAAGCTCGGCAAGCAGCTGGATCTGGTGGTCAACGGCGGGTATCTGGGCGAGCAGCCCACCACTGTGGTGGACTTCTCCGACGACGAGCCCGTGCTGCGTCGCCGCGGTGCCGGGGATCCGACGCCATTTGAGTGATCTTGCCGACCCCGTGCCCGCGCTGACAACCCCCGCGGGCACGACGGGGGACGCTTCCCTTCCCCCGCCCATCGCCACCGTGCTGGGGCAGCCCTACCATGAGCTGCCCCAGGACTTGTTCATCCCCCCCGATGCGCTGGAGGTGTTTCTCGACACCTTCGAGGGGCCGCTGGATCTCTTGCTCTACCTCATCCGGCGCCAGCAGCTCGACATCCTCAACCTGCCCATCCTGCAGATCACCGCCCAGTACATGGAGTACGTGGAGCTGATGCAGGGTCTCAACCTCGAGCTGGCGGCGGAATACCTGCTGATGGCGGCCTGGCTCGCGGAGATAAAGTCCCGCCTGCTGCTGCCCAAGGCCCCGGAGCTGGAAGACGAGGAGGAGGGAGAAGACCCTCGCGTCACCCTCATTCGTCGCCTGCAGGAGTACGAGCGCTACAAGCTGGGGGCGGAGCGGGTCAATGCCCTGCCGAGGGTGGAGCGGGAGATCTTCGTCGCCGCCGCCATGGCGCCGGATTTTGGTGCCTTGAAGCCATTGGCGCCCGATGTTTCTCTGGTTGAACTCGCCCTTTACATGCAAAGTGTGGTAAAACGCGCGACTCATTTTGAACATCACCAGATCCGCCGCGAGCAGATCCCGACCCGGGTACGGATGGCGGAGATCCTCGCCATGCTCTCCCTGGGCCAGACCCTGCGCCTGGAGCAGGTGCTGCGGGCCGAGGAGGGGCGCATGGGGGTGCTGGTGACCTTCCTGGCCCTGCTGGAGCTGTGCAAGGAACAATTGATCTGGATCTTGCAGGCGGAGCCTCTGGGGCCCATCCATTTTGCCCTGGCGAGTCAGGGGAAGGGGGAGGAGCATGAGCATCTACACTGAGCGAGGGGCTGCGCCAGGGGCGCGGACCCGGGAGGTCCACCGTGGCGCTGCCTGCTGAACGATTGAAGACCCTGATCGAGGCGGCGATCTTCGTGGCGGGGCGTCCCCTCACGGTGAGCGAAATCAAGGGCAGCGTGCTCTCGGACTACCCGGTCACCGGCCGCTATGTCCAGCTGCTGCTGGCAGAGCTCAGACAGGATTACAGCGAGCGGGGGGTCGAGCTCAAAGAGGTGGCCTCCGGCTGGCGTTTCCAGGCCCGCCAGGAGTATGCCGAGGAGCTGTCGCGCCTGTGGAGCGAGCGGGCTCCCCGTTATTCCCGCGCCGTGATGGAGACGCTGACGCTGATTGCCTATCGTCAGCCCATCACCCGGGCGGAGATAGAAGCCATCCGCGGGGTGGCGGTGTCGAGCCAGATCGTCAACACCCTCAAGGAGCGTGGCTGGGTGCGCAGCATCGGCCACAAGGAGGTGGCGGGTCGCCCCGAGCTGCTCGCCACCACCCGTGAATTTCTGGACTATTTCAACCTGCAGAGTCTGGAGCAGCTCCCCGAGCTGGATCCCGAGCTGCAGGCCCCCTTGTCGCTCATGCCGGGCGAGGGCGGTGACGGTCAGCCTCTGGCAGGCCGTGCTGAGCATGAACATGGTGGGGAGACCAACGGGGCCTTCCCACAAGAGCCAAGGTTGTCCGCGATGTCGGCGGGCAGCGATCAACAATCAGGTAAACCCGATGAGTGAAAAACTGCAAAAAGTATTGGCCCGCGCGGGTCAAGGCTCCCGTCGTGAGATGGAGGCCCTGATCACCGCAGGTCGGGTCAGCGTGGATGGCAAGGTCGCCACGCTGGGGGATCGCGTCGAAGTGAACGCCGTGATCCGGGTGGATGGCCACCAGGTCAAGACCCGCGCCGCAGAGGAAGTGATCTGCCGCGTGCTGGCCTACCACAAGCCCGAAGGGGAGATGTGCACCCGTCACGATCCGGAAGGACGTCCCACCGTGTTTGATCGTCTGCCCAAGATGGATGGCGCCCGCTGGATAGCGGTCGGCCGCCTCGACGTCAACACCTCAGGCCTCTTGCTGTTCACCACCGACGGTGAGCTGGCGAACCGCCTGATGCACCCGAGCCACGAAGTGGAGCGGGAATACGCGGTGCGGGTCTTTGGCGAGATCACCGAAGCCATGCTGCAGCGCCTGCGCAAGGGCGTGCAGCTGGAAGACGGCATGGCCAAGTTCAACAAGATCAAGCCGGCCGGCGGTGAAGGGCTGAACCAGTGGTTCAACGTCACCCTGACCGAGGGCCGCAACCGGGAAGTGCGCCGCCTGTGGGAATCCCAGGAAGTGCAGGTGAGCCGCCTGATGCGTATCCGCTACGGCGACGTCAAGCTGGATCGCGGGATCCCCCGCGGCGGCTGGCAGGAGCTGAAGTTGCCCGAAGTGAACTACCTGCGCGGCCTGGTCAACCTGCCCAACGAGACCGAATCCAAGGTCGATCTGCAGCAGGATGGCAAGAGCACCCGCCACAAGCAGGCCGCCCAGATCCGTCGCGCCGTGAAGCGCCACAAGGAGATGCAGGGCAAGGAGCCGCGCGCCCGTGCCACCACCGCCCGTCGCAAGCCGACCTCCTCCACCCGCAATTCCGGCACCGGCAGCAAGTAAGCCGCCGCCACGGGCCGCTCGCCCCCGACACGCCACAAGCCCGCACCCCAAGGTGCGGGCTTTTTTGTTTTCTGTTCCTGCCGGGCTCCTTGAGACTGAATCGCACAGGGGAGAGAAAGGGCCAGACAAGCTCCTCCCCCTTTTGAAGGGGGAGGCTGGGAGGGGGTGAGTAGTTGTTATGCTGACAGGGGTCATAGTCGGAGGAATACTGTCATGAACGAGAAGCCAGTTCGTGTTTTCAACCGCGAGGCCACGCTGGATAAACGGCGTGAACAGCGAAACAATCCAACAGAGCCTGAACGGCGATTGTGGCAGACGCTTCGGGCTGGGCAACTCGGAGTCAAGTTTCGCCGTCAGCAAGGTATAGGCCCATACATTGCGGATTTTTACTGCCCCGGGCGGTTGTTGGTCATTGAGGTTGATGGCGACAGCCATTTCGACATGCGGGGTCTGCGTCATGACAAGCGACGGGATGCCTACATGGCGGCCCTGTCGCTGACGGTACTGAGATTTAGCAACAGGGAGGTGATGGAAAATCTACCCGGGGTGGTTGTCTCTATTCGGGCATGGCTTGATCGCGTCTGACCCCACCCCAGCCCTCCCCTTGCCAGGGGAGGGGGCCAGAGTGCCCTCTGTACGGGCTGGAAAGCGTCATACACTTCCCTTTTTTGAAGGGGAGGTGGTTGCAGACGGGGATGTGCATCAGGATGGTTGCCCTGTCGGGACGGGCTTGTTAGCCTTTCGCGCACAAAGACAGGAGAAACCAATGAGCAAGGTACTGGATGAGCTGCTGGCGTTGCTGGCGCTCGAAAAGATCGAGGAGGGCCTGTTTCGGGGCCAGAGCCAGGATCTCGGGTTGCGATCCGTGTTTGGCGGACAGGTGATGGGGCAGGCCTTGTCAGCCGCCAAGCAGACGGTGGCAAGCGACCGCCAGGTCCACAGTTTCCACTCCTACTTCCTGCGCCCCGGGGATGCCAACAAGCCCATCGTCTACGACGTGGAGAACATCCGCGACGGCCAGACCGTCTCCACCCGCCGGGTCAAGGCCATCCAGAATGGCAAGCCCATCTTCTACCTCAACGCCTCCTTCCAGGTGGAAGCCGAGGGCTTCGAGCACCAGGCGAAGATGCCGGCCGGCATCACGCCCCCCGAGCAGCTCAAGAGCGAGCTGGAGCTGGTGCGTCCCTACGAGCAGATGATCCCGGCGGCCCTGCGGGACAAGATCCTGTGCGAGAAGCCCATCGAAATTCGCCCCGTGACCCTAGTGGACCCCATTCGCCCGGATGTCCACGAGCCCCTTCGCTACACCTGGTTCAAGGCCAATGGCCCGGTGCCGGACGATCAGCGGGTCCACAACTACCTGCTGGCCTATGCCTCCGACTTCCACTTCCTGTTCGCCGCCCTGCAGCCCCACGGGGTCTCCTACTGGGAGCCGGACATGCAGGTGGCCACCATCGATCACTCCATGTGGTTCCACCGGGAGTTCCGGCTGGACGACTGGCTGCTCTACGTGGTGGACAGCCCGAGCGCCAGCGGCGGTCGGGGTCTGGTGCGCGGCCAGTTCTTCACCCGGGATGGGGTATTGGTGGCGAGCACCATGCAGGAAGGGGTGATCCGCCGCCGGGGCTGAGACGCCCTCTTGCGCCAACGAAAAACGGGAGCCGATGGCTCCCGTTTTTTATTGCCTGCGCTATCAGGCTGCGTCCTGCTCGGTGCTGAGTGCTGGCTCGCCCCGGGCGAAGCGGTCGGCCCACAGGGCGATGACGCCGTCACCGGTGACGTTGCAGGCGGTGCCGAAGCTGTCCTGGGCCAGGTAGAGGGCGATCATCAGGGCGATGGAGGCCTCACCGAAGCCGAGCATGGAAGTGAGCAGGCCGAGCGCGGACATGACACCGCCACCCGGTGCGCCCGGCGCGGCAATCATGATGACGCCCAGCATCATGATGAAGGGCACCATGGTGCCGTAGCCCGGAATGGCCAGGTGTTCGGAGAGGAACATCACCGCCGTGGCGCAGGTCACCAGGGTGATGGTGGAGCCGCACAGGTGGATGGTGGCGCACAGGGGCACGGTGAAGTTGGCGATGCCGTCGCTCACGCCGTTGCGCTTGCTGGCTTGCAGGGCCACCGGAATGGTGGCGGCGCTGGACATGGTGCCAAGGGCGGTGAAGTAGGCGGGCAGCATGTTCTTGATGAGCATGACGGGGGAGCGCCCCTGAGCGAGGCCGGTGCCGACGAACAGGACGCAGAGCCAGATCCAGTGCATGACGATGGCCATCACCAGCACCACTCCGAAGGTCTTGAGGGTGGCGAAGACGGTGCCTTCCACCGTCATCTCGACGAAGACGCCGGCGATGTAGAAGGGGAGCAGGGGAATGATCACGCGTGCCAGCAGGCGGTCGATGATGTCACGGCCCTGATCGGCGACCCGGCGCAGGTCGGTGGCCTGGGTGGCGCTGATGCCGATGCCGAACACGAAGGCGGCGGCCAGGGCCGACATCACCCCGAACAGGGGCGGGATCTCGAGATTGATGTAGGAAGCGAGCTTGGTGGCTGCCTCGGCGGTGGGCTCGGCGGCCGTGGTCAGGTGCGGGATCAGGTGGCTCGCCACGGTGAAGGCGAACAGGCCCGCCAGTATGGTGGAGCAGTAGGAGAGCCCCACTGTCTTGCCCAGCAGCTTGCCGGAGTTCTTCGGCAGGCTGGCGATGCCGCTCATGATGAAGAAGAGGATGATGAGCGGGATGGTGAAGGTGATGAGCTGGCCTATCACCGTCTTGGCGGTGAAGAGTACGCGGGCGACCCATTCGGGGGCATAGAGACCGAGCAGCAGGCCGGCGAGGATACCGGCAACCAGATTGAGAACGAGTTTCATGGGGGAATCCAGGTGTTGGTGTCTGATTTGTTATTTAATTTTGATTTTAATGCCGCTTTTTAACACAAACACCGCATCTTGTCTGCTTTATGGTGGTTAACTCAGGGTTAAATATTGTTAACGGGCTGAATGCCGTGAGGTGTCACTGTCCCCGGGGGGGGCGCGGATCAGCGCCGCACCAGCAAGGCGTGCAGCCAGGGGCCGTTCACTTCATCTTCCGCCACCCAGCCATGGTGCAGGGTGAAGGGGAGGGGAGCGATCAGGCGTCGCAGCCCCGCCTCGTCGAGCCGGGTCTGCAGGGGATATTCCCCCGACCGTGGCAGCGGTTCGCCCTTCCCGTGGGGGAAGGAGGCGTAGAGGGGGCCCCCGGCCTTGAGCAGGGTGGCCAGATGACCGAGCGCCGGGGCTATCTCGTGTTCGGGCAGACAGGGGAGGGAGCCGCTGGCCCAGATGCCGTCATAGGGAACGACGCTTTGCATCTGCTCAAAGCGGCAGACCCGCACCGGCTGGCCGCACAGGCGCGAGGCGGCGGCGGCCAGCGCCCGGCTCGCATCGAAGGCGGTCACGGTGAGGCCTTGCTGGCGAAAGAGGCGCAGATCCTCTCCTGCCCCGCAACCGGCCTCCAGCAGATGACGGCCGCTGCCCAGCAGGGCCAGGAAGAGGGCATGGGCGCCTGCCACGAGGGCGGGGCGAGGGGCGGCGTCGTTCGCCGGCGCGGGGGCGTGTGGCAAGGGTGTCGGGCTCATCGTGGTGGGGGACGTTACTCTAGCAGGTTTGCCCCCGGCTGTTGAGCATTGGCGGGGGCGGCGCGTCTTGCCGACTCAGGGGTGGCGGCGAAGGGTGGGGCTCGCGATGAGCGTGAACAGGGTATCGAGGAGAAAGTCCGACTCCTCAATCAGATCGATGCGATCCGGGAAGTGCAGCCAGTTGATGATGTAGCCGTCCAGGGTGCAGTGGAGCAGGGTGGCGGCGCGGCGCAGATCCAGCCCCTCGGGCAGTTGGCCGCGACGCACGGCATTGGCCAGGGTGATCTCCAGATCCCGGAAGAAATTCATGGATTGCAGGTGCATGTGCTCGCGCATGACGGCGGCCTCTCCCTCCATGGATTCCAGATTGAACATGATGGTGAACATCTGCTGGTGGGCGGGCTCGGTGCTGATCTTGAGCATCACCTCCTTGAGAAAGCTGCGCAGCTTGCCCAGAGGATCCGGCTCCGCCTCGTCGACGCAGGCATCGAGCTGGTGGGAGAGGGGGGCACACAGCTCCTCCCACAGGGTGACGAACAGCTCTTCTTTATTCTTGAAGTGCCAGTAGATGGCGCCCCGGGTGAGGTCCGTCGCCTTGGCGATATCGGTCAGGCTGGTGCGCGCCAGCCCCTGTTGGCAGAAGAGATCCAGGGCCGTGCTCATGATGTTGCAGCGGGTTTGCTGCGCCTCTTCTTTGGTGCGTCTGGCCATTGACTCCGGTCCTGTTTAAAAGTGAAAAAAGTTTCTTACATACATTCATGAATGTATGTATATTGCCTCATCTTCGCCGTTTTACCAACAGGGGCCTTATAAACCCTGTGGTTTTGTCACTTCTTTTTGATTGAAACTGAGGTTCAGAGACTTGATGCATAAACATATTCTCGCACGTTCGGTCGGCCTTGCCTTGCTGGCAAGCGGCCTGCTGGCTGGCTGTGGTGACAAGGACGGGGCCCAGCAGGCCATGGGGGAGATGCCTCCCGCCGCCGTGGACGTGGTCACCCTCCATACGGCCCCCCTGCAACTGTTGTCCGAGCTCACCGGTCGCACCGCCCCCCTGCGGGTGGCCGAGGTGCGTCCCCAGGTGAACGGCATCATCCTCAAGCGCCTGTTCACCGAGGGGAGCGACGTCAAGGCCGGTCAGCTGCTCTATCAGATTGATCCCGCCGTCTATCAGGCCGAAGTGGCCTCCGCCAAGGCCAACCTCGCCAAGGCCGAGGCCAACGAGCGCAGCGCCCGCCTCAAGGCCCAGCGCTACGCCGAGCTGGTGAAGGTGAAAGCCATCAGCAGCCAGGAGTATGACGACGCCGACGCGGCCTGGAAACAGCAGCTGGCCGAGATCGGGGCCGCCAAGGCTGCGTTGCAGACCGCCAACATCAACCTGGCCTACACCCGCATCACGGCCCCCATCAGCGGCCGTATCGGCAAGTCGGCGGTGACCGAGGGAGCCCTGGTGACAGCCCAGCAGGCGGACAGCCTCACCTCTATTCAGCAGCTCGATCCCATGTACGTGGACGTGCGTCAGTCCACCGCCGACCTGCTGCGCCTCAAGCGCCTGGTGGCCGAGGGCAAGCTGACCCAGGGGGAGAAGGACGGGGCCGGTGTCAGCTTCCAGCTGGAAGATGGCAGCCAGTATGGCGAGAAAGGAGCCCTCCAGTTCTCCGACGTGACCGTGGACGAGGCGACCGGCATGGTGACCCTGCGGGTGATCGTGCCCAACCCGGATCAACTGCTGCTGCCCGGCATGTTCATGCGCGCCACCCTGCAGGAGGGCGAGCGCCCGCAAGGCCTGCTGGTGCCCCAGACTGCCGTGACCCGTACCCCCAAGGGCGGTGCCACCGTCATGGTGGTGACGGCGGACAACAAGGTGGAACTGCGTGAAGTGCAGGTCGGCCGCATGTCCGGCGACAGCTGGGTGGTGGAGTCCGGTCTCAAGGCTGGCGAGAAGGTGATCGTCGCCGGTCTGCAGAAAGTCAAACCCGGGGTCGTGGTGGCGCCCACTGAACGTGCCGGTAACAGCGCACAACAGACCCCGGCAACCAAGCAGTAGGATGGAGTAGTCGCCTCATGGCACGTTTTTTCATAGATAGACCCATTTTCGCCTGGGTGATCGCTCTGGTGATCATGCTGGCCGGGGCCATGGCCATCATCGGCCTGCCGGTGGCCCAGTACCCGACCATCGCCCCGCCGGCGGTTGGCATCTCCGCCAGCTACCCGGGGGCCTCCGCCAAGACGGTGGAAGACTCGGTGACCCAGATCATCGAGCAGAACATGACCGGGCTGGATCACCTGCTCTACATGTCGGCGCAATCCGACTCGTCAGGGAACGTCAGCGTGACCCTCACCTTCAAGCCGGGCACGGATCCCGACATCGCCCAGGTGCAGGTGCAAAACAAGCTGCAACAGGCCATGTCGCTCCTGCCCCAAGAGGTGCAGCAACAGGGCGTGCGGGTCCAGAAGACCTCCAGCAGCTTCCTGATGGTGGCCGCCTTCATCTCCACCGATGGCGCCATGACCAACGATGACCTGGCGGACTATGTGGTAGCCAACATCAAGGAGCCCCTGAGCCGTCTGGACGGGGTCGGTGACATCACCTTGTTCGGCAGCCAGTACTCCATGCGCGTCTGGCTCGATCCCCACAAGCTCAACCGGGTGCAGATGACCCCGGCCGACATTCAGGCCGCCATCAAGGCCCAGAACGCCCAGGTTGCCTTCGGCAAGCTGGGGGGGACCCCTGCGGTGAGCGATCAGCAATTTACCGCCACCATCATGGGCCAGACCCGGCTCTCCACCGTGGAGGAATTCAACAACATCCTGCTGCGGGTGAACCAGGACGGCTCCAAGGTCCAGCTCAAGGATGTGGCCCGGGTCGAACTTGCCGGTGAAAACTACGACGCGACCGCGCTCTACAACGGCCAGGCCACCGCCGCCGTCGCCATCAAGCTGGCGACCGGTGCCAACGCCCTGGACACCGCCGAGCACGTGCGGACCAAGCTGGGTGAACTCTCCGAGTACTTCCCGGCCAACATGGAGATCGTCTATCCCTACGACACCACGCCGTTCGTGAAGATCTCCATCGAGGAGGTGGTGCAGACCCTGATCGAGGCGATCTTCCTGGTGTTCTGCGTCATGTATCTGTTCTTGCAGAACTTCCGGGCAACCCTGATTCCGACCATCGCGGTGCCCGTGGTCCTGCTCGGCACCTTCGGGGTGATGGCGGCCTTCGGCTTCTCCATCAACACCCTGACCATGTTCGGTCTGGTGCTCGCCATCGGCCTCTTGGTGGATGACGCCATCGTGGTGGTGGAGAACGTGGAGCGTCTGATGAGCGAGGAGGATCTCTCCCCCCTCGAGGCGACCCGCAAGTCCATGACCCAGATCACCGGCGCCCTGGTGGGCATCGCCCTGGTGCTGTCGGCGGTGTTCGTGCCCATGGCCTTCTTCGGTGGCTCTACCGGTGCCATCTATCGCCAGTTCTCCCTCACCATCGTCTCGGCCATGGTGCTCTCAGTGCTGGTGGCCCTGATCCTGACCCCGGCCCTGTGCGCCACCCTGCTCAAACCCATGAAGCACGGTGAATTCGGCGCCCAGCGCGGCTTCTTCGGCTGGTTCAACCGCTTCTTCGACACCAACGCCAACCGTTACCAGAACGGCGTGCGCAAGGTGATCAAGCAGGGCACCCGCTACGGCATCATCTATCTGGCCATGCTGGCGGTGCTGGCGGTGCTCTTCATGCGCATGCCCACCTCCTTCCTGCCGGAAGAGGATCAGGGGGTCATCATGTCCATGGTGCAGCTCCCGGTGGGGGCGACCAAGGAGCGGACCGAGGTGGTGCTCGGGGAGATGCGCGACTACTTCCTCGAGAACGAGAAGGAGAACGTGGACTCCGTGCTGACGGTGGCGGGCTTCAGCTTCGCCGGTAGCGGTCAGAACAGTGGCATGGCCTTCATCAAGCTCAAGGACTGGAGTGAGCGCAAGGGAGAAGAGCGCAGCGCCAATGCCATCATCGGCCGCGCCATGGGGTTCCTGTTCAGCATCAAGGAAGCCCAGGTCTTCGCCTTCAACCTGCCCCCCATTCCGGAACTCGGCACGGCCACCGGCTTCGACTTCTTCCTGCAGGACCGCGGCGGTCTGGGTCACGAGAAGCTGATGCAGGCGCGCAACCAGCTGCTCGGCATGGCGTCGCAGGATCCCAACCTGGTGCGGGTACGCCCGAACGGGATGGAAGACACGCCCCAGCTCAACATCAAGATCGATTACGAGAAGGCGCTGGCCCAGGGGCTCTCCATCACCGACATCAACAACACCCTGTCGGCGGCCTGGGGCTCCTCTTATGTGAACGACTTCGTCGACAGAGGCCGGGTCAAGAAGGTCTATCTGCAGGCGGATGCCCCTTTCCGGATGAACCCGGAAGATCTGAAGCTGTGG
This sequence comes from Aeromonas sp. s9, assembly GCF_040907765.1. NCBI lineage: Bacteria > Pseudomonadati > Pseudomonadota > Gammaproteobacteria > Aeromonadales > Aeromonadaceae > Aeromonas > Aeromonas sp. s9. The sequence continues at coordinate 160,859 of NZ_JBFOCK010000048.1, read as the reverse complement.
TACGTGCGCAACAGCGCGGGCCAGATGGTGCCCTTCTCCGCCTTTGCCAGCACGGAGTGGAGCTTCGGCTCGCCCCGTCTTGAGCGCTACAACGGTGTCTCCGCCATGGAGATCGTCGGTGAGGCGGCCCCTGGCAAGAGTACGGGTGACGCCATGGCGGCCATCGAGGAGATGGTGAAACAGTTGCCGGAAGGGATCGGCATCGAGTGGACCGGCCTCTCCTTCCAGGAGCGTCAGGCAGGCTCCCAGGCGCCGGCCCTGTACGCCATCTCGCTCCTGGTGGTCTTCCTCTGTCTGGCGGCCCTCTACGAGAGCTGGAGCATTCCGTTCTCGGTCATGCTGGTGGTGCCGCTCGGGGTGCTGGGGGCCATTTTGGCCGCGACCCTGCGCGGGCTTGAGAATGACGTCTACTTCCAGGTGGGCCTGCTCACCACGATCGGGCTGTCGGCCAAGAACGCCATCCTCATCGTCGAGTTCGCCAAGGAGCTGCACGACAAGGGGATGAGGCTCGGGGATGCGGTGGTGGAGGCCTCGCGTCAGCGCCTGCGCCCCATCCTGATGACCTCGCTCGCCTTCATCCTGGGGGTACTGCCCCTGGTGATCAGTACCGGGGCGGGCGCCAGCAGCCGAAACGCCATCGGGACCGGCGTGATGGGGGGGATGATCAGTGCCACCGTGCTCGCCATCTTCTTCGTGCCGCTGTTCTTTGTGCTGGTGATGCGCTATTTCACCGAACGCAAGCATGCCGGGGAAGAGAGTGTCCACACCAAGGAGATCAACCATGACTAAGACCCTGATCGCCCTGGGCGTGACCCTGATGCTGGGGGGCTGCTCCATGGCCCCCGACTACCAGCGCCCCGAGCTGCCCCAAGGCGCCTCCTGGCAAGCTGACCTGGCCGCCAAGGGGGAACTTGCCCCCTGGCGCCAGCAGTTCCAGGACCCGGCCCTGCAGACGCTGATCGGCACCGCCCTTGAGAGCAACCGGGATCTGCGCCTGGCAGCCCTCAACGTCGAGGCCTACGAGGCGAAATACCGTATCCAGCGGGCGGCCCAGTTGCCGACCCTGGCCGCCAGTGGCAGCGGTACCCGCCAGCAGGGATCCGATGATCTCAGTAGTACGGGGCAGGGCACCATCAGCAGCCAGTATGGCGCCAACATCGGCATCACCGCCTATGAGCTGGATCTGTTTGGCCGGATCCAGAGCCTGAAAGATCAGGCCCTTGAGACCTATCTGGCGCAAATCGAGACCCAGCGCAGCACCCAGATCGCCCTGGTGGCTTCGGTGGCCAATGCCTACTTCACCCTGCTGGCGGATCAGGAGTTGCTGGCCCTGAGCCAGGCGACCCTCGCCACCGAGCAGGAGAGCTATGCCCTGACCGAGCACAAATACCGCCTGGGCGCTGCCTCCGAGATGGAGCTGGCCCAGGGGCGCACGGCACTGGAAAACGCCAAGGTCAGCCAGGCGCAATACCAGCGTCTGGTGAAACAGGACAGAAACGGTCTGGCCCTGCTGCTTGGCACCGATATCCCGGTGCTGGCGGCACAACCGGCCACCCTGGCCGAGGTGAAACTGGCGCCGATCCCGGTGGGGGCTCCTTCCAGCCTGTTGCAGCAACGCCCGGACATCCTGGCGGCGGAGCACAACCTGAAGGCGGCCAACGCCAACATAGGGGCGGCCCGCGCCGCGTTCTTCCCGACCATCTCGCTCACCGCGACGGCTGGCACCGCCAGCAACCAGCTGAGCGGTCTGTTTGACGGCGGCACCGGCACCTGGACCTTCATGCCCCAGATCAATCTGCCCATCTTCGATGGCGGCAAGCGCGTTGCGGATTTGGACGTGGCCGAGGTGGGGACCAGGCAGGCGGTGGCCAGCTACGAGAAGAGCATCCAGACCGCCTTCAAGGAGGTCGCGGACACCCTCGGTGCCCAGGCGGACTACGCGCAGCAGTTGCAGGCGCAACAGGCACTGGTGGATGCCAACCAGACCTACTTCAGGCTGGCGGAGGTGCGTTACGAGCAAGGGGTGGACAGCTACCTGACCCGCCTCGATGCCCAGCGCTCCCTGTTCAGCGCCAAGCAGGGGCTCATCAGCACCCGGCTCGCCCAGCTGAGTAACCAGGTCGCCCTCTACAAGGCCGTCGGTGGCGGCTGGCAGGCGCCGAAGGACGCAGAGTTGGCATCAGACAAACAGGGTTGACCCGTCGGGGTTGACGTAAAAAGCATCAGGGGTGAACCACTAGGTTCGCCCCGTTTTTTATCTGTCATGTCGAGAAGCCAAATCGAGGCAGGTGACAACGGCGCTCCCTGCCCGGGGCAGGGAGCGGGCAGGAGGTGCCCCACGCTCATGGGCGCCGTCCTCAGCAGCCATCATGGCCCGCCTGGAGGTGACTACCTCATCGCCGTCATCCGTTGCGCCGGACCCAGGAGATGCCATTTATCGCATAAGCTGAGCAGTAATTATTCTTTCAAAGAATAAATGGTCGGCTCTTATAGTCAGTCACTCGCCCCTCATTCCAAGGATGTGAAATGAAACGACTCGTGCCCGCCACCCTGCTTGTTGCAGGACTGGCTCTCGCCCCGCTGGCCCAGGCGACCACCCTGCTCAACGCCTCCTATGACGTGATGCGCGATTTTTACAAGGAGTACAACGGAGCCTTCCTGAAGCACTGGCAGGCCGAAGGCGGGGAGCCACTGCAGATCAACATGTCCCACGGCGGATCGAGCAAGCAGGCGCGCGCCGTCATCGACGGCCTGCCCGCCGATGTCATCAGCATGAACATGGCCACCGACATCAACGCCCTCGCCGAGCATGGGGGCCTGGTGCCCAAGGGGTGGGCGGATCGCCTGCCGGATCACAGCGCCCCCTTCACCTCGGCCACCGTGTTCATCGTGCGAAAGGGCAACCCCAAGGGGTTGAAGGATTGGCCTGATCTGCTCAAGGAGGGGTACAGGTCATCGTGCCCAACCCCAAGACCTCGGGGAACGGCCGCTACACCTATCTGTCTGCCTGGGGGTATGTGCTGGAGCAGGGGGGCGATGAAGATGCGGCCAGGGCATTTGTCGGGAAGCTGTTCACGCAGGTTCCCGTGCTCGACACCGGCGGCCGCGCCGCCACCACCACCTTCATCCAGAACCGCATAGGGGACGTGCTTGTCACGTTCGAAAACGAAGCCGAGATGATTGCCCGGGAGTTCGGCCGTGGCAGCTTCGAGGTGGTCTATCCGAGCGTCACTGCCGTGGCCGAACTGCCGGTGTCAGTGGTAGACAAGGTGGTCGACAAGCAGGGTACCCGCAAGGAGGCCGAAGCCTATCTGGCCTATCTCTGGTCTGACGAAGGCCAACGCATTGCTGCCAGCAACTATCTACGCCCGCGCAACCCGGCGATCCTCGCCGAGTTTGCAGACCGTTTCCCGAACGCCACCTTCCTCGACGTGGTGAAGACCTTCGGAGCGTGGCCTGTGATCCAGCGCACTCACTTCAAGGAGGGCGGGGTGTTCGACCAGATCTATGCCCAGCGCTGAGGCGCCCCGGGATAACGATGCTTGCCCAGGTGCAGCCGAGACGTGGCTGCCTGGCAGCCCTCTCTGTCGGTGGGGCCAGGTTGGTGCATCAGGCTCTGAATGATAAACAGGGCCGTCGCGGATGGCGGTGTCCTGGAGGGGGAGGGGGTTCTGGCGCAGTCACACCGGCGTCTTGGCCAGAGACCCGAGACAAACAGCACGAAGGGTTGGCCTCGCACTGAGGCCAACCCTTCGTCTGTCTGGTGCCGGTAATAGGAGTCGAACCTACGACCTTCGCATTACGAATGCGCTGCTCTACCAACTGAGCTATACCGGCGGTTTGATGTTCAGAGTCGTGAAAAAAGCCGGACAAGTCAATTGAGCCAACTCGATTTTATGAGTTGGCTCATGATGTTAAGGCATATCAGAGGTCAACGAACTCCGGGATGTGAGCACGGCCGCGGCTCTCGAGAAAATCGAGCAGTGCGCGGGGGGTGCGGGCCAGGATCCGCTCATGTGGGAAATTGGCTTCGGTGACCAGCCGATGGCAGTGATCAAAGTCGCCGAGGCTGAATGCCACGTGGGAGTCGGAGCCGAAAGTGAGGTAGGCACCCAGATCGCGCGCTGCCTCGACGATGGCGCGGCAGTTGCTTTCACTACCTGCACGGGAGTGACTGAACGAGGAGTTGTTGAGCTCCAGCGCCACTCGATACTCAGCCGCTGCCTTGACCACCGCCTGGATATCGATAGGGAAGGCGGGGTTGCCGGGGTGGCTTATCATGTCGACCCGACCACTTCGAATGGCGTTGATCATGGCCTGGGTATGGGTCGCCTGATCGCAGGGGGGAAACACCGGTTCGTGAAAGCCCGCCATGATCATGTCGAGCCGCGATTCGTAGCGCTCGGGGAAGTCTATTTCACCGTCGATGTTCTTGATGTTGGCTTCGATGCCGCGCAGGATGCCGACCCCGTCCACGACCCTGGGCAACACGTGCAGATTGACGAAATGCCAGTAATGCGGAGCATCTGCCATGTCCGGGCCATGGTCCGTGATGGCGAACAGCTTGATCCCCTTGGCTTTGGCGATGGGCAGGTAATCGTGAATGGTGCTGTAGGCGTGGGTGCTGGCGACGGTGTGCGTGTGGGTATCGACCGTATACTTCATCTTCTCTCCCCTCTGGCATGAGGCGACAGCATAGCAAGATTGGCGAAGCCGGGCCATGTGGCTGGTTGCCATACTTTGTCACAATTTGGGTCTGTGCTGACAAAGTCTGATGACGTTTCACTGCGAGGATAGCGACATCGATGCAAGCCTGAACACCCATCGATGGGTCGACACTGGATGGTCAGACCCGTTTTCCCCGCCGTCGCCCCTGCGACGGTTTTTTTTGGTTCTCTGTCGGCGCCTCGGGTAGCGGCAGGACAAAAAAATGCCCAACTAGCATGATGCAGGTTGGGCGAGACTTAATGTTTAATTGCAGTGGCATAGATATAGAGTGCCGTCTCGCTGCGAAGTTCCCGCCATCTTCCCTCTTTTTTGATTAAAAACATTTAGCCAACACCTGTTCACATTCTCTTGACATGGGTGGGCGTGAAACGTAATTTTTAAACATTCGTTTAAGTGAGGTGTCCAGTGAGTAAAATCGATACCAAGAACCGTATTCTCGATGCCGCCGAGGTGCTGTTTGCCGAGCGGGGGTTCGCCGATACCTCGTTGCGTCTGATCACCAGCGAGGCCGATGTGAACCTGGCTTCGGTCAATTATCACTTCGGCTCCAAGAAGGAGCTTATCCAGGCGGTGCTCGACCGTTATCTGAGCCTCTTCATGCCGGCACTGGACGGGCGGTTGCAGACGTTGATGGCGCAGGATCAGTTGACCCTGTTGCAGGTGTTCGAGAGCTTTGTCGAACCCCTGATGAAACTGTCGGCCGTCAGGGCGAATGGCCCGGCGCTCTTCATGCAGTTGCTGGGGCGCGGCTATATCGACAGTCAGGGTCACCTGCGCCGCTTTATTACCACCCATTATGGGGCGACCCTGCACGGGATCACCCAGGCCATCTCCAAGGCCAATCCGGATTTGTCGCCAGCGGATCTCTTCTGGCGCCTGCACTTCACCCTGGGCACCGTCGTCTTCACCATGGCCTCTGCGGATGCCCTGCGTGACATCGCCCAGGCCGATTTTGGCCAGCAGCTCGATGTGGAAGGGCTGGTGCGCAACGTCATTCCTTATCTGGCGTCCGGTGTCGGGGCGCCCGTGGAGTCGACCAGGCTCTCCCTGGCCGTGTAACACCTAACAATAATCAACGGAAACAGTGAAATAGAAGGAACTTCGGTATGATCACATTGCTTGTCCTGCTGGTGCTGGCGATAGCCGTGGTGCTCGGTGTCCCCGCCATCCGTAAAAAGGTGGTGACCCGCCCCGTGTTCGGCATCTTCAAGAAGATACTGCCGCCCCTGTCGGCCACCGAGCGGGAGGCCATGGAGGCCGGCTCCGTCTGGTGGGACGGGGAGCTGTTTCGCGGTAACCCGGACTGGAAGAAACTGCACGGCTACGGCAAGGCCGAGCTGAGCGCAGAAGAGCAGGCCTTTATCGACAATCAGGTCGAAACCCTGCTCGCCATGGTTGATGACTTCAAGATCGTCAACGAAACCAAAGACCTGCCGGAGCCGGTCTGGGACTATCTGAAGAAGGAAGGCTTCTTCTCCCTGATCATCCCGAAATCCTACGGCGGCCGCGAATTCTCGGCGATTGCCAACTCCACCATCGTCACCCGCATCGCCACCAAGAGCCTGAGCGTCGCGGTCACCGTCATGGTGCCGAACTCCCTCGGCCCGGGCGAGCTGCTGATGCACTACGGCACCCAGGCCCAGAAAGATTTCTGGCTGCCGGGGCTGGCCAATGGCAAAGAGGTGCCCTGCTTCGCCCTGACCGGGCCGGAAGCAGGCTCCGATGCGGGCGCCATTCCTGACAAGGGGATAATCTGCAAGGGGATGCACAAGGGTGAAGAGGTGCTGGGCATTCGCCTGAACTGGAACAAGCGCTACATCACCCTGGCGCCGCGCGCCACCGTGCTGGGGCTGGCGTTCAAGCTCTATGACCCGGAAAAACTGCTGGGTGACAAGGAAGAGATCGGCATCACCTGTGCGCTGATCCCGACCAGTCACCCTGGCGTGCGCGTCGGCGATCGCCACTACCCCATGGGGTTGGCGTTCCTGAATGGCCCGACCTTCGGCAAGGATGTGTTCATTCCGCTCGACTGGATCATCGGTGGCCCGGATTACGCCGGCCGCGGCTGGCGCATGCTGGTGGAGTGCCTCTCCGCCGGTCGCGGCATCTCGCTGCCGGCCCTTGGCACCGCCTGCGGTCACATGGCGAGCCGCACCGTGGGCGCCTACTCCTATGTGCGCAAGCAGTTCGGCATGTCCATCGGCAAGTTTGAAGGGGTGCAAGAGGCGCTGGCCCGCATTGGCGGCCTCACCTATCAGCTCGAAGGCGCTCGTCGCATGACCGCAGGTTCCCTGGACTTGGGTCAGGCACCGGCCATCGTCACTGCGATTTCCAAGTACCACATGACCGAGATGGCCCGCCAGGTGATGGATGACTCCATGGACATCCATGCCGGTCGCGCCATCCAGCTGGGCCCGAAAAACTACACCGGCTACGCCTACATGGGCATTCCGGTAGCCATCACGGTGGAAGGGGCCAACATCCTGACCCGCAACCTGATGATCTTCGGGCAAGGGGCCACCCGCTGCCATCCGTATGTGTTTGCCGAGCTGGAAGCGGCGGCCGACACCGATGTGGAGCGCGGTCTCGAGAAGTTTGACGCCCTGTTGATGAAGCACATCGCCTTCGGTACCGGCAACTTCTTCGGTGCCCTGTTCCAGGGGCTGACCCTGGGCCAGTTCAACAGCGCGCCGGTAGCTGGCGAAACCGCCCGCTACTACAAGCAGCTCTCCCGCATGAGCAAGGGGCTGGCCCTGTGCGCCGACGTCTCCATGCTGATGCTGGGCGGGGATCTCAAGCGCAAGGAGATGATCTCCGCCCGTCTGGGTGACGTGCTGAGCCACCTCTACCTGGCCTCCGCCACCCTCAAGCATTACGAGGATCAGGGCCGCATGGTCTCTGACCTGCCGTTCGTGCAGTACGCGGTGGAGCGCAACCTCTACCTGATTGGCAAGGCGTTCGAGGGCTTCTTCCAGAACTTCCCGAACAAGGTGGTGGGTGCCGTACTCAAGCGGGTGGTGTTCCCGTTCGGCGTCGGTTACAAGATGCCGGCGGACGATCGCTGCCATGCCATCTGCCTGGCCATGATGACGCCGGGCGAGTTCCGGGATCGTCTGACCGCGCTCTGTTACGTGGGCAAGGACGAGGCGGATCCGGTGGGGCTGATGGAGCGTGCCTTCCAGGCCATGGTCTCGGTGCAGCCCATCGAGAAGAAGCTGGTGCAGGCCCAGAAAGAGGGCAGACTGCCCCGCAAGCTGGCGCTGCCTGAGCTGGTGGCTGCGGCCCTGTCCCAGTCCATCCTCGGCAAGGAGGAGGCGGACAAGCTGCTGGCCGCCGATGCCCTGCGCTACGAGGCTATCCAGGTGGACAACTTCGCTCCTGGCGAGCTGGAAGGATTGTCTCAACCGAACCCGGTCGAGCATGCAGCCTGACCCCGAGCATAAACCGACAACCGGCCCTAGTGGCCGGTTTTTTTGTTGTTTAACCAGGCATTTACAAGGTCGATTAATTCCAGTTTAATGCAATGGCCCCCACCCTTGGGGCAGGAAGCAAGGCCATCGGAATGGCCGATAACAACAACTCAGGAAGAGTGAATGAACCTCGCCAAAATGGCGATCGAACGCCCCATCTGGGTGGCGGTCTCGGTCGTGCTGATTTTTTTGCTGGGCCTGCTCAGCATCCGGGGACTGCCCGTCCAGCTGTTTCCCGACATAGACCGTCCTCACCTCAACATCACGGTGGACTGGCGCTCGGCCTCGCCCCAGGAGATGGAGTCGGAGATAACCGATCCCATCGAGCAGGAGATGCAGGGGGTACAGGGGCTCAAGAGTCTCAGCAGCAACAGCTACCCCGGCTTCACTGAAATCGACATGGAGTTTGCCCTCGGCACCGACATGCAGCGGGCCCAGCTTGACGTCATCTCCCGCCTGAACCGGGTCTCGGGGCTGCCGGACAACATCGGTGGCCCTTACGTCAACAACTACAGCAGCAACGACACCCTGACCTTCTTCTTCATCCAGCAGCTGCCCGGCGCCAAGGGGGAGATAGACGATCACCAGGCGCTGATCGAGGCGCGGGTCAAGCCCGAGCTGGAGCGGATCCCCGGGGTGTCCACGGTCGACATCGAGGGGATCAACGAGCGCCAGATCCAGATCCGTTTCGACCCTTACCGCGCCGCTGAGCTGGGGGTGGAGATCCCGGTGCTCGCCAGCCGGGCAACGACGGGCTGGGATGTGTCGGCCGGCACCCTCGACATCGGACGCTGGGAGTACAAGCTGCGCTTTGCCGGTCGCTATGACGTGGCGGCCCTCGGGGACAAGGTGGTGGACTGGCGTGACGGCCTGCCCATCTATCTGCGGGACGTTGCCGAGATCAGAGTGGCCCGGGAGGAGAACCCGGTGCTGCGCATCCAGAACGGCAACACCGCCATCGCGGCGCAGATCTTCAAGGAGAGCGGTGCCAATGCCCTGGCGGCGCTCGAGGGGATCAAGGCCAAGGTCGGGGAGCTCAACCGGGAGGTGCTGGAGCCGGTTGGCCTGCACATGGAGCAGTCGTTTGACGCTTCCCTCTACATCAACCGGGCGGTGAGCATGGTGACCGCCAACCTGGGGCTCGGGGTGCTGCTCTCCTGCGCCATCCTCTGGGTCTTTCTGCGCCAGCTCAAGGCGACCCTGATGATCGCGATCGCCATCCCCATCAGCATCATGCTCACCTTCTGCCTGCTCAAGGTGATGGGGCGGACCCTCAATATCATCTCCCTTGCGGGCATTGCGTTTGCGGTCGGCATGGTGCTCGACGCCGCCATCGTGGTGCTGGAGAGCATCTACCGGCGCCATGAGCGGGGTGACATCAGCAAGGGAGAGGCGGCGCTGGCGGGCACCCGCCGGGTGTGGACCGCTCTGGTGGCGTCCACCCTGACCACGGTCGCCATCTTCCTGCCGGTGCTCCTGCTCAACGACGTGGAAGGGCAGTTGTTTGCCGATCTTGCGCTCACCATCGCCTGCGCCGTGACCGTCTCCATGGTGGTGGCGGTGACTGTGTTGCCTGCGGTGGCGGCGCGCTGGATGGGGCACGAGCGGCTGATTGATCCCTTTGAGCGCCTGTGGTGCCGCGCCACCCGCCATGTGATCCGCTGGACTGCCACCGCCCCCAGGCGCTGGGCCATCATCGTCCTGATGATGACGGGGCCTGTGCTGGTGAGCTGGTTGATGTTGCCCAAGATGAACTACCTGCCGGATGTGAAGCGGGACGCCATCGACGTCTGGATGAGTTTCACCCCCGGGGTCAATCTCAAGGCCCAGCGGGAGGAGGTGATCGATACCCTGATTGCCCGCCTCGACCCCTATATGAAAGGGGAGAAGGAGCCTGTCCTCAAGAACTACTACATCCTGCGCTACCCGGGCGGTGCCCAGATCGGGGTGCGGCCAAAGGAGGATAACCAGATCAAGGCGCTGGAGCAGCTCTTGATGAAGCAATTGCTGGTGGGCATTCCCGACACCCGGGTATTTGGCGGTCAGGGGTCCCTGTTTGGCGGTTTTGACAGTGAAAACAGCATCTCCCTGCTGATCCAGGGGGGCGGGCTGCCCGAACTCTATCAGGCGGCCAGGGAGAGCATGACCATAGTGCAGCGGGACTTGCCCGGCGCCCAGGTCAGGCCAGAACCTGGACTCGATTTCACCGCTCCCGAGCTTCGGCTGGTGCCCCAGGACAGGCGCCTGGCCGAGGTGGGCTGGGATCGCTCCCCCATGCCCGCCATCATCCAGACCTTCGGCGATGGTCTGCGGGTCGGCGAATATTTCGACGGGGATGAGCGGCTCGACATCCTGCTGATGGGGCAGGCCTCAGCCAACCCGGACGAGCTCAAGGCGGTGCCGCTTGCTACCCCGTCCGGGCGCATCGTTCCCCTTGGGGAACTGCTGCGGGTGGAGCCGCAACTCGGGCCTGAGAGCATCTTCCGATCCGATGGACGGCGCAGCATCAGCCTGCAGATTTCGCCCCCTGCGGGGATGAGCATGGAGCAGGTGCTCGACACCCTGCAGCACAAGAGCTTTGCCGCCATCCGGCCGTTGCTGCCTGCCGGGGGGGAGCTGCGGGTCGCCGGCAATGCCGACAGCCTGCAACAGGCGCTCGGCAACCTCGGCAGCATCTTCCTGTTCGCCGTGATGATACTGCTGATTCTGCTGTGGGGGGTCTTCGCCTCCCTCAAGGATGCCGTGCTGGTATTGCTCACCTTGCCGCTCGCCACCGTAGGCGGCGTGCTGGCGTTGCACCTGAGCGGTCTGGTGGCGCCGCTGCCGATGGACTTGCTCACCATCATCGGCTTCGTCATCCTGCTCGGGTTGGTGGTCAACAACGCCATTCTGCTGGTACACCAGACCAGGATGGCCGAGCGGGAGGGGATGAGCCGACAGTCGGCAGTCACCGATGCCCTGCAAAGCCGGATGCGTCCCATCGCCATGACCAGCCTCACCAGCATCTTCGGCATGCTGCCCCTGATGCTGAGTCCGAGCGAGGGGAGCGAAATCTACCGGGGGCTGGCCACCGTCATCGTCGGCGGCATGAGTTGCAGCACCCTCTTCACCCTGATCCTGTTGCCCGCCTTCCTGCGGTTGGGGGAGCAGACCGACATACCGCACGCCCTTCGGCAGCGTGCCTGAGCAAGGAGCTCATCGATGACACAAGGTTTCACAAGGATAGTGGTGGGGGCTCTGCTGCTGGCTGGCGGGCTGCCTGCGCTTGCACAAAGCAAGATGGTGACGCTGGCGGAGGTGGCCCAGGGAGAGGCGGGGGCCAGCATCTGGGTCAGCGGCACGGTGGCGAGCCGCCAGCAGGCGGCGCTCAGCGCCGAAGTGAGCGGCCGGGTGGAGTGGATAGCCGAGTTTGGCAGCCGGGTGAAGGCGGGGGACGAGTTGCTGCGCCTGGACAGCGCGACTCTGCGCCTCTCGCTGGAGCAGGCGAGGGCGGAACAAGCCAGAGAGGGGAGCAACCTGCGTTACGCTCGCGCCGAGTTCCAGCGCCTGGATCGTTTGCACCAGCAAAAGAGTGCCTCCCAGAGCCAGTATGACAAGGCGCGCTATGACGTGGAGCAGGCTGAGCTGGCCGAGCAGCTGGCGCGGGTGCAGGTGCGCCAGATTGAGGAGCAGCTGCGCAGAAGCCGCATCTTTGCCCCGTTTGACGGAGTGGTGAATGAACACTTCATCCAGCCGGGGGAGCATGTGGATGCGGGCGAACAGGCGCTTGAGCTGGTCAATCCGGACCAGCCGGACATCCGGTTGCGTGCGCCTATCGCCTGGGCCCGGCAACTGGTCACCCAGACCCGGTTGCGGGTGGAAGGGGAGCAGCTCAGCAGCCACGCCATCTATTACCAGCGGGCGGCGAGCGCCGATCCCAAGTCCCGGCTCATCGAGCTGCGCCTCAAGCCGGAAGCGGGCACGTTCATCATCGGCTCGCCGGTGCGGGTGGCGCTGCCGATGGGAGAGCAGCACACCATGCTGCTGCCACGGGATGCCCTGGTGCTCGGCACCGAGGGAAGCGTGGTCTATCAGGTGGAGCAGCGCGGCGAGGCGCTCACGGTGAACCGGGTGCCGGTCACCGTGCTCTTTGGGGACAGCCGGTCAGTGGCGGTGAGCGGCGCTCTCAAGCAGGGAGACAAGGTGGTGGTGCGCGGCGCCGGCAGCCTGCAGGATGGGGACAAGGTGGAGCTGTTTCGCGGTTGAACCTGGGCAGATCCCATAAAAAACGGCTCCCGCGGGAGCCGTCTTTGTTGCAGGGAGGAGGGGCGATTACTCGACCATCATCACCTTGCAGGTGTTGGTGCTGCCGACGGTCTCCATCTTGTCGCCGTGGGTGAGCAATACCATGTCGCCGCTTTGCAGCAGTCCCTTGGCCTTGAGCACGTCCAGCGCGTCGCGGCACACCTCGTAGACCGGCTTGGTCTCGTCGCCATCAAACAGCACGGGGGTGACGCCGCGGTAGAGGTTGGCCCAGGCCAGGGTCTTGTTGTGAGGAGACATGGCGAAGATGGGCAGGCCGGAGCTGATGCGGGACATCAGCAGCGGGGTGGTGCCCGATTCGGTCAGCGCCACGATCGCCTTGACCCCTTCCAGGTGGTTGGCCGCATACATGGTGGACATGGCCACCGCCTCTTCCACCGAGGTGAAGGTGTAGCTCATGCGGTGGTTGGAGACGTTCAGGCTCGGGTGCTTCTCGGCGCCCACACAGACGCTGGCCATGGAGGTCACGGTCTCGATGGGGAACTGGCCGGCGGCGGTCTCGGCGGAGAGCATCACCGCATCGGTACCGTCCAGCACGGCGTTGGCCACGTCCATGACTTCGGCACGGGTCGGGAGCGGCGCGTTGATCATGGACTCCATCATCTGGGTCGCGGTGATGACCACGCGATTCAGGCGGCGGGAGTGGCGAATGAGCTTCTTCTGCACACCCACCAGTTCGGGGTCGCCGATTTCGACGCCGAGATCGCCACGGGCCACCATGACGGCATCGGAGCCGAGGATGATGTCTTCCATCGCCTCGTCGCTGGCGACGGTCTCGGCGCGCTCGACCTTGGCCACGATCTTGGCGTTGGAGCCGGCTTCGCGGGCCAGTTCGCGGGCGTAGCGCAGATCATCGCCGCTGCGGGGGAAGGAGACCGCCAAGTAGTCCACGTTCATGCGGGCGGCGGTCTTGATGTCTTCCTTGTCTTTCTCGGTCAGGGCCGGTGCGGAGAGGCCGCCACCTTTCTTGTTGATGCCCTTGTTGTTGGAGAGAGGGCCGGCCACGGTCACCGTGGTGTGGATGCGGGTGCCTTCGACCTGCTCGACCTTCAATTGCACGCGGCCATCGTCCAGCAGCAGGATGTCACCGGATACCACGTCCTGCGGCAGGCTCTTGTAGTCGATGCCGACCTGCTCCTGGCAGCCTTCGCCCTTGCCGAGGGCGGCATCGAGAATGAACTTGTCACCGATGGCGAGGTAGATCTTGCCATCCTTGAAGGTGGAGACGCGGATCTTGGGGCCTTGCAGATCGCCCATGATGGCCACGTGGCGGCCCAGCTTGGCGGCGATGTCACGCACCTGGTTGGCGCGCTGGATATGATCTTCAGGAGTGCCGTGGGAGAAGTTCATCCGCACCATGTCGGCACCGGCGCGAATGATCCCCTCGAGAATGCCGTCGCGATCGGTCGCCGGACCGAGTGTGGTAACAATCTTTGTACGTCTTGGCATGAAAGACTCCAATGTGAAGTTGATATGACTTGAAATACTGCCCCGTCAAGCATGTGGCATGGCGCCAACTGGCAGGCCATCTGGGTGGCCTTGTTTGATTGAATTTCGATACTACACCAAGCCCGTTGGCATAGACAGTCGGGGGCGGACCCCCGAATGATCAGGAGGAGTGCGGGGTATCAAAGCGGGATTCGCGCAAACCTTCTTTGACTTTCTTCAGGTTTTCGCGAAATTTCATGCCACGGCGCAGGGTGAAACCGGTGGCCAGCACGTCCACCAGGGCGAGCTGGGCGATGCGCGAGGCCATGGGCATGTAGACGTCGGTGTCTTCCGGCACGTCCATGGAGAGCACCAGGTTGCATTCGCGGGCCAGGGGAGAGTCCTTGGCGGTCATGCCGATGACGGTGGCATCGTTTTCCCGGGCCAGCGCGGCAATTTCCACCAGAGCCTTGGTGCGGCCGGTGTGGGAGATGAGGACCACCACGTCCCCTTCGCTGCTGTTGATGCAGCTCATGCGCATCATGACGATGTCATCGAAGCTCACGACGGGGATATTGAAGCGGAAGAACTTGTTCTGGGCATCCCGGGCCACGGCGGAGGAGGCGCCCAGACCAAAGAAGCTGATCTTCTTGGACTGGGTCAGAATATCGACGCAGCGGTTGATGGCCGAGATGTCCAGGCTGTTCTTGGCGGCATCGAGGCAGGCCATGGTGGATTCGAAGATCTTGGCGGTATAGGTATCCGGGCCGTCTTCCGCTTCCACGTGGCGGTTCACATAAGGGGTGCCGTTGGCCAGGCTCTGGGCCAGGTGCAGCTTGAAATCGGGAAAACCCTTGGTATCGAGGCGACGGCAGAAACGGTTGACGGTCGGTTCGCTCACATCGGCCAGCTTGGCCAGGGTAGCAATGCTGGAGTGAATGGCGGTCTGGGGTGAGGCCAGGATCACTTCAGCCACCTTACGCTCTGATTTACTGAAACTTTCCAGATTGTTCGTAATTTTATCGAGGGTATTCATCATTACCACCAGGCATTTTTGTAATTTAACTTCAGTGTCTGTGCACTAAATTCACAGCTCAAGCAGGTTTCCAGTCTCCGCGATGACTATACAAGACAAGCGCTTATCGGAACTAATCTCGGCCCTGCAAAGTATGACTCATGTCTAATTATTTCGTGTTTTTAGTTGCAAACTTCCATTTTCGTCTTGAAAACGCTTACAAATGTTGCAAAGCAACAACACTGTGAGCGGGCGCACACTTGTCTGCATAAATCGCGCAGCCCGGCTGCGGGCTCGAGTAGTATTGCAGCCAAATAATAATGTCGGGACGGTAAGGGCCGCCCCGAGTCGGTAACGAAGGAGTTTGTTATGCAGCATACCCATGCGCTGGTGGGCGACGTTGGCGGTACCAATGCCCGGCTGGCCCTGTGCGAACTGGCGACGGGCGCCATTTCCCAGGCAAAAACCTATTCGGGGCTGGCCCATCCCAGCCTGGAGGCCGTGGTGCGCCTCTATCTCGAAGAGCACGATGCCACCGTGGGCGAGGCGTGCATCGCCATCGCCTGTCCCATCAATGGTGACTGGGTCGCCATGACCAACCACAGCTGGGAGTTCTCCATCCGCGAGATGCAGGCTAACCTCGGCCTGGCACGCCTGCAGGTGATCAACGATTTCACTGCCGTCTCCATGGCGGTGCCCGTGCTCGGCGAGAGCGATCGCATCCAGCTCGGGGGCGCGGCCCCAGTCGCCGGCAAGCCCATCGCCATCTATGGCGCAGGGACCGGCCTTGGCGTTGCCCACCTGGTGCAGGCCGGTGAGCAGTGGCTGAGCCTGCCGGGTGAGGGCGGTCACGTGGACTTCGCCGCCAACACGGAAGAGGAAGATGCGGTGCTGCAGGTGATGCGCGGCGAGCTGGGCCATGTGTCGGCGGAGCGTTTCCTCTCGGGCCCCGGGCTCGTCAATCTCTATCGCGGCCTGGTCAAATCCGATGGCCGCGAGCCCGAACCCTTTGCCCCCAAGGACATCACCGAGCGCGCGCTGGCGGGGGATTGCCTCGATTGCCGTCGCACCTTGAGCCTGTTCTGCGTGCTCATGGGCCGCTTTGCCGGCAACCTAGCCCTCAACATGGGCACCTTCGGTGGTGTCTACATCGCCGGTGGCATAGTGCCGCGCTTCCAGGAGTTCTTCATCGGATCGGGCTTTCGGGTCGCCTTCGAGGACAAGGGGCGCTTCAAGCCTTATCTCAAAGACATTCCGGTCTTCCTCATCACCCATGAAGGGCCGGGGCTGCTCGGGGCAGGGGCCTATCTGCGCCAGTCGCTCGGGATCCGTCTCTGAGCGTTGCCAGGGTGGACATGGTTCAGTCCCGATTCAGTGACCGGGGCGTAAAGTGAACCTACGTACTCAAGAGGACGGGGCTTCATAGGGAATTGAAACCGGTCTTCATCCGCTGGGTGCGCATTGTCACCTGACAAGCCTGAACTGTTTTACCGGCCCTCGCGGCCGGTTTTTTTATGCCTGTCGTTTCTGCGCGAGCATGGGGCCGAGGGGAGCGGCAGGCCAGCTTCTGATGGGGGTGCAAGCTCGTCAGCCCCGCTGCCATGTGCTTGGCCTGGTCGAAGCATAAGGAGTGAGGCGTGAGACAGGGAAAGCACCGGGATGGCAACGCCCGAATGCGGCAGAAGCCAGGTACTGGCCTCTGCGCTGTCAGGGGAGGGTGATGTGGAATCTCGCGCCGCCGAGCGGGGAGTCATCCACCCGGATCTCGCCGCCGTAGCTGTGCACGATTTCGGTCACCACGGCGAGGCCAATCCCCTGGCCGGGGGAGCTGTCAGCCCGCACGCCGCGCTGGAAGATCTGCTGCGATTTGCCGGGGGCGATGCCGGGGCCGTCGTCTTCCACCACGATGAGCAGACCCCTCTCCCGGTGGCGGACATGAACCCGGATCTCGCTGATGGCGAATTTGCAGGCGTTGTCCAGCAGGTTGCCCATCAGCTCCATCAGATCGCCCTGCTCGCCGTGAAAGAAGACATCGTCGTCAAACTGGAAGCCGGTCTGCAGCTTCTTGTGGCGATAGACCTTGGCGAGGCTGGCCAGCAGCTTCTCGATGAGGGGAACCGGTTCGGTGCCCTTGCTCGCGAGGCGCTTTCGCCCGGTGACGGCGCGGCGCAACTGGTACTGGATGATCTGATCCATGGTGGTGATCTGTTCATTGATGTTGTCATGGATGTCGTGGCCGAGCTTGAGCTCCTGGGCGGTGATCTGGATGAGCGCCAGCCGGGTTTTCAGGCTGTGGGCGAGATCGTTGAGGGCGTGCTGGTAGCGCTGGGTCTGCTGGCGTTCGTTCTCCAGCAACTGGTTGACCGAGCTTGTCAGGGGGGTCAGCTCGCGCTCGTAGTCGTTTGACAGCGCCTCTCGCGTACCGGCGCGGATCTCGTCAATCTGGCGCGCCATGGTGCGCAGGGAAGAGAGGCTCCAGAAACTGGTGAGCAGCAACAGAGCGCCCAGCAGACAGTAGGCGAGCAGCGCCTGGCGAATGCAGCGGTAGAGGTAATCGCGGGTCTGGGCCTGATAGCGCCGGGCGGAATCGACCATCACCACGTAGTAGGTGGTGGGGCCGGCGCCATGATTGCGCAGGAAACGCAGGCTGTAGATGAAGTAGCTCTCGCCGTTCTTGATGGTATGCAGCTTGAAGAAATAGTCCTGATCCAGTCCCCCCAGGTATCTCATCAGATCCCGGCAGATGGTCTCCTTGATGGAGACCACCTCCGGCATGTGGAGGCTGGACCAGCTCAGCACTCCGTCGGCGCGGCAGATCAGGGTATCGAGATTGGGATCGATGGCATCCGGGGTGAGCTTGCCTAGATCCGTCATGGCGTGGGGCTCCGGCTGCTTGGACGAGAACAGCTTGGAGAGGTTCTCCTGCATGCGGACACTGGCTTTCTGGGCCTGCTCCTCGGCATGGCCGAGGTAGAGGATGTAGACGGAGAAGGCCATGATGAGCGCGATGACCAGCATGGCACTCAGCATCAGCTTGAGGTGCAGGGAGCGGCGGATCAGGGTCAGGGGATGCAACATGGCAAGGCGCATCAGCTGCAGGCGAGGTTGAAGATGTAGCCCTGGCGGCGGATGGTGGAGATGGGCTGGATGCTCCCTTCCGGATCCAGTTTTTTGCGAAGCCGGCTCACCATCACCTCGATGGTGTTGGGATCCCCTTCACCATCCCCATAGAGCTGATCCAGCAACTGCTGTTTGGAGACCACCTGACGGGCATTTCGCATCAGGTATTCCAGGATCAGATATTCGAAACTGGTCAGCACGGTGACCTCGCCGGCGATGGTCAGCTCCTTGCGGGAGAGATCCAGCTCGTAGTCACCCGCCTTCACTCTGGGGGAGATGAAGCCGGCGCTGCGGCGTACCAGCGCATTGAGACGGGCCAGCAGTTCGTCCTTCTGGAAGGGTTTGACCAGGTAGTCGTCCGCCCCGGCCTCCAGTCCTTCCACCTTGTCCTGCCAGTTGCCTCTGGCCGTCAGCACAATGATGGGAAAGGGGATCTGCTGCTCGCGCAGGCGGGTGATGAGCTGAAGGCCATCCATGTCAGGCAGGCCCAGATCGATGATGGCGACATCGATGGGGTAGTCGGCCGCATAGTGCTGCGCCACCTGGGCATTGTCCGTGCTGTAAACCTGGTTCTGGGCCTCGGTCAACAGGGTGGAGAGGTGGTGATTGAGCAGCTTGTCGTCTTCAACCAGTAGGATTTTCATAAGATGCATGATGATGAGGGTCCAGGCTGCCAATTAGAGGGTCAACAAGAGGGAGAGTCAATCCGGATCCTACCTGACCCCGCTGTATCGGGACTGAATCATCCCAGACTGAACTCCTCAATAGAGTGTTTAATAAGATGCCAAAACTCTGTGACACGAAGCGATTTACATACGGTGACAGCAGTATGCGACCGTTATGATCGCAGTGGAGGGGTAGTAAGGTACGTTAATGGATCAACAGAAGAGCTCACTCTTGATCTCTTGGAAGCTGATGCCCAAGAATGAAGCGATCAGAGCATACATGCTAGATATGTTGTTTCTATTTTTCATCGAGAGGTTTCAATAGAGGATTATGAGTAGAAACATCGGTGATGCTGATGTCAGTTGAGGTTAGTGGGAATGCTGTTTAATCCTTATCCTATTCAGGGTCTTTCACACCTTGTGACTATTCACTCTTGGGTTAAACAAGATAGAATCTGATCCGCGATCGGGTTTGGGGCACAAAAAGCCCTAGATGTGAGCAATGCAGGTTCCGGACGGCTGCTACGGCAAGGGAATGCTGCTAAATTGTTAAACATCAATCAAAACAAGAAGCTGGAGGATCTGATGGCCAACAGCACGGACAATCAGGTTAAAAGCAGCATGTTGGGAGCTGTAACCCAAGGGCGGTAGCGTTTTCGTTTGACAGTGAGTGCATAATTTTAGTTACCATCCCTCCTAAATCTCACTATAAATGAGAATTATTTCTTTTTTATAGAGTCTATAGACTTTCAAAAAACAACCAACTTTGTACCTCCATAGATGCCTTTAAGGTACTAGAAGCATTAACATTCAACGTTGAGTGTCCGGTTTAAGCAAAACTTGTAGTGATAATGCTTGAACGCAAATATCAAATTAATATCTTGCAATTTCGTTACCTTGAAATCGGGAACCCTTGAATGAAGATCCTTGTGACAGGCGGTGCCGGCTTTATCGGTTCAGCCGTTGTTCGCCATATTATCCAACATACCCAAGACTCAGTGATCAACCTCGACAAGCTAACCTATGCGGGCAACCTGGAATCCTTGGTCGCTGTCTCTGCTAGCGATCGCTATGTGTTTGAGCAAGTGGATATCTGCAACCGCTCCGAACTGGATCGGGTGTTTGCTACCCATCAACCCGATGCCGTGATGCACTTGGCCGCCGAGAGTCACGTTGATCGCTCCATCACCGGCCCGGCCGACTTTATCGAAACCAATATCGTCGGTACTTATATGTTGCTCGAAGGGGCTCGCGCCTATTGGAACGGCCTGGACGAGATGCGCAAGTCTGCTTTTCGCTTCCATCATATCTCTACTGACGAGGTGTATGGCGATCTGCCCCATCCGGATGAAGTCGCTGCAGGTACTGAGCTGCCACTGTTTATCGAAACCACGCCTTACGCCCCAAGCAGCCCCTATTCAGCCTCCAAAGCTTCAAGTGACCATCTAGTGCGCGCTTGGCGCCGCACCTACGGCCTGCCCACCATCGTCACCAACTGCTCTAACAACTACGGCCCGTACCACTTCCCCGAGAAGCTGATCCCGTTGGTGATCCTCAATGCGCTGGATGGCAAGCCACTGCCAGTTTATGGCAAGGGTGACCAAATTCGTGATTGGCTCTATGTGGAAGACCATGCGCGTGCGCTCTACAGGGTAGTGACCGCGGGAGTGGTAGGGGAGACCTACAACATCGGTGGTCACAACGAAAAGCAAAACTTGGAAGTCGTGCATACCATTTGTGACCTGCTCGATGAAATGGTACCGAAAACGGGCTCCTATCGTGAGCAAATCACTTATGTGGTGGATCGCCCCGGCCACGATCGTCGTTATGCCATCGATGCCCGCAAAATGAGCATTGAGCTGAACTGGCAACCTCAAGAGACTTTCGAGTCTGGTATTCGAAAAACTGTGCAGTGGTATCTGGAAAATCAGCAATGGGTAAATAATGTCAAGAGCGGAGCCTACCAAACGTGGATAGTTCAACAATATGGGGATAGAAAATAGTGAAAGGTATTATTCTTGCCGGCGGCTCTGGCACACGTCTTTATCCAATTACCATGGGCGTCTCAAAACAGCTTTTGCCAGTTTATGATAAACCTATGATTTACTACCCCTTGTCTGTATTGATGCTGGCAGGCATTAGGGATGTACTTATTATTACCACTCCAGAAGATCAGGCTAGCTTTCAACGTCTTTTAGGCGATGGTAGTCAATTTGGCATTGAACTGGAATATGCCGTACAACCAAGCCCAGATGGGCTTGCACAAGCATTTATTATCGGTGAGAAGTTTATTGGAAATGATTCGGTATGCTTGATCCTGGGGGATAATATGTTTTGGGGGCAAGGATTCTCACCGATGTTACGTGAGGCTGCCAAAAGGGAAAAAGGTGCAACAGTGTTTGGCTATAAAGTTCAAGATCCAGAACGATTTGGAATCGTTGAATTTGATGATAAGCAAAGTGTTCTTTCTATTGAAGAAAAGCCAACACAACCTAAGTCGCACTTTGCTGTAACTGGACTCTATTTTTACGACAGTCAAGTAGTCAGCATTGCCAAGCAAGTAAAACCGTCCAAACGAGGAGAGCTAGAGATAACTAGTATTAACCAAGTGTATTTGGAGCAGGGACAGCTGAATGTAGAGTTATTGGGGCGAGGTTTTGCCTGGCTTGACAGTGGAACACATGAAAGTTTACTCGAAGCATCGAATTTTGTGGCAACGATTGAAACTAGACAGGGTTTCAAGATTGCATGTCTTGAAGAAATTGCATTGCGAAATAATTGGTTAAGTAGAAATGAAGTGGCTGTTACAGCAGAACGCATGGCTAAAAATAGCTATGGTCAATATCTACTAGATTTGATAAGGAATTAAAATGAACCTTATTAAACTAATTGAGTTTCCAATGCTCGGTGATGAGCGAGGTTCTTTGCTATCATTGGAAGGAAATAAGAATATCCCTTTCGAAATAAAACGGGTTTATTATATTTTCAATACAGTAAAAGGCATATCTCGTGGATATCATGCCCATAAAGCACTAAAACAGCTTGCTATTGCGGTGTCTGGATCTTGCCGTTTTGTCCTTGATGATGGAATGGTTAGATCAGAAGTTATTCTTGATAGACCGACAAAAGGGTTGTTAATAGAGTCTTTTATGTGGCGTGAGATGCATGATTTTTCTGAAGATTGTGTCCTGATGGTATTGGCTGATCAAGAATATGATGAATCTGACTATATAAGAAACTATGAAGATTTCTTGTGCCTAGCTAGGAGAAATATAAATGTTTATTCATCATCTTAGCGACGTGATGTCAAATAATATAGGTGATGACACTCGTATTTGGCAGTACTCGGTTGTATTGCAAGGCGCAAAAATTGGTAAGGAATGTAATATATGTGCACATACTTTGATTGAGGGGGACGTCACAATAGGTGATCGTGTCACGATCAAATCTGGTGTGTATGTCTGGGATGGTATCACAATTGAGGATGACGTTTTCATTGGTCCCTGTGTTGCATTTACAAATGACAAACATCCTCGCTCTAAAATTTACCCAGTACAATTTCCTAAAATGATAATAAAATGTGGCGCATCGTTAGGTGCCAACGCAACTATATTACCTGGTATCACCATCGGAAAATATGCAATGGTAGGCGCTGGTGCCGTTGTCACCAAAGATGTACCAGATTATGCTGTTGTCGCTGGAAATCCAGCTAAAATAATTCGTTATGTTGAGATGGAAAAATGATTAACTTCCTCGATTTGAAAGCTATAAATAATCAGTATAAAAATGAACTGAAAGATGCCTGTGCCAGAGTCATTGATTCTGGATGGTATATTATGGGGCATGAGCTTGCTCAATTTGAAAAAGAATTCTCTCACTATTGTGGAACCAAGCATACGATTGGTGTAGCAAATGGACTAGATGCTCTTAATCTAGTACTGAGAGCATGGAAAGAACTTGGTAAGTTACAAGGTGGCGATGAGGTTATAGTACAAGCAAATACATATATTGCTTCCATTTTAGCAATAACTGAGAACGACTTGGTTCCTGTTTTAGTCGAACCCAATCCAGAAACTTTTAATCTGGATCCAGCCCAAGTGAGAGAGGCTATCACACCTAGAACTAAAGTTATACTACCTGTACACCTGTACGGCCAGCTATCTCCTATGCCAGAACTGATGACAATTGCTACGGAGTTTAATTTATTAGTGTTGGAAGACTGTGCCCAAGCGCACGGAGCTGAAATTCATGGAAAGCGTGCTGGTAACTGGGGAGATGCTGCAGGTTTCAGCTTCTATCCAGGTAAAAATCTAGGTGCTTTAGGAGACGCCGGTGCTGTGACAACCAATGATGATGAATTGGCACAGACAATCAGTGCACTGCGCAATTATGGTTCACATAAAAAGTATGAAAACTTGTATCAAGGAGTCAATAGTCGGTTAGATGAAATTCAGGCTGCTATGATGCGCGTGAAACTACCTTATCTGGAAAAGGAGACTGCTCGTCGTCAGAATATCGCTCAATCTTATCGTACAAGAATTAAAAACCCTTTAGTGAAATTACCTAATGTGGAAAATGAAGGTGCACATGTGTGGCATTTATTCGTTGTACGCTGCGATGTACGCGAGAAGCTTCAGCAGTGGTTATTGGAACAAAAAATCCAAACTCTGATCCACTATCCAATACCTCCTCATAAGCAACAAGCATATCCACAGTATCGGGATTACCTATTGCCAGTGACAGAACGCATTCATCAGCAAGTACTTTCCTTGCCTATGGATCCTACCATGAGCGATGAGGCAGTGACACAGGTGATAGATGCGGTAAATGGCTTTACAGCATGAGACGCTTGCTAAAAGTGACTGCCATGACAGGGCTTTTAACATTGCTCAAAATGGCGATGGGTTTTGTTATTGCAAAAGTTGTCGCTATATATACAGGCCCTACTGGTATGGCTATGTTAGGCCAAGTACAAAGTCTGGTGGGCAGCCTCAATGGAATTATTAATGCTCCTGTTGGTAGTGGTGTAGTACGTTATACCGCTGAAAATAAACAGCAGGGTTTTGAGTCTTGTGCACCTTGGTGGCGAGCATCACTGCAGTGGGTTTTAGTCATTTCTGCTCTACTCATCCCTAGTGGACTGTTATTGGCTGAGCATATTGCTAACTGGCTGTTCCAAGATACGAAACTGGCTTGGGTTGTGATGGCTACTGTGTGTGTTTTGCCTTTATCTGCTGTAGGCACACTTTGTAATTCAGTTATAAACGGTCAGCAACTTTATCGTCGCTATGTTTTACTGGGTATGTTATCGGTAGTCATATCCAGTAGTGTGATGTTGATGATGATTGTGATGGCGGATATCCGAGGTGCCTTATTTGCAGCGGCAGTACAAGCCGGACTGATAGGGTTGGTTATGTTGATCGCGAACTTCCATCAAGCCTGGTTTCGAGTACAGTATTGGTGGGGGGGGACAAGTGTTGAGGCAAGGAAATCAATTGGTGGATATATGCTGATGGCGATCACCAGTGCTTTAACATTTCCAATATCACTCATCTTGGTCAGGACAATTTTAATCAAATCAGTTGGATGGGAGGCTGCTGGGTATTGGCAAGCAGTGTGGAAAATATCTGAAGTTTATCTTGGTGTTATCACGATGGCTCTAAGTACATATTACCTTCCACGTTTGTCATCTTTAGTTGGTGTTGATGCCATTGTCGATGAAATTCATAGAACTGCTCGGGTTGTAATCCCTGCTGTAGCAGTGATGGCATTGTTAGTTTATTTGTTACGTGATATAGCTATTTGGCTTCTTTTCACTGCAGAGTTCAGTGCTGCACGTGATTTATTTGCCATTCAGTTGTGTGGTGACATAATGAAGATCGCCAGCTGGTTGTACGCATATCCCATGTTGTCCCGTGGTGCTACCAGAATTTTTATTACGAGCGAAATATTATCCTCAATGACACTTGTGGCTTTATCGTATTCGCTTATCAGTGTTATAGGGGTTGAGGGAGCACCTATGGCATATCTAATTAATTATTGCATATATTTTATTTTTGTTTTTTTCAATGTAAGAAAAATATCCAAGTGAATTGCATTAATTATCATCACCGAGACTAAATATATAGCCATGAAAAAAACAATATCTGTTGCTGTTATAACTTACAATTCAGCAAATACTGTTACTGAAACATTAGACAGTATCTATAGTCAAACGTATGGTGCGGAAAATATTGAATTGATAATTTCCGATGATGCATCACCAGATAATACTGTGGCAGTTATTCATGACTGGTTGACACTACATGAGTCTAGTTTTAACAGAGTTGTCTTTTTCGAAAACAAAAAAAATGGTGGTGTTTCAAAGAATATCAATGTTGCATGGACTGCATCTACTTCAGAATGGATAAAAACTATTGCGGGAGATGATATACTCTTGCCAAATTGTCTCGATGACAATATTGACTATGTTCTTGATAAAGGAAACCATGAAGTTGGTGCTGTCTTCTCATTAATGCAAGTTTTTTATGTTGATGAACAGTCTAATAAGATCAACTCTCATTTAATGCCATCATCAGCGTATCATCACTTTTTTGATCTGACTTCTGAAGCTCAGTATGACTATTTGAAAATTAATGGTATTCCCATCGCTCCCTCATCCTTTATTAAAAGAAGTGCATTGATATCGGTAGGCTACGCAGATGAACGATTCAGATTAATAGAAGATTACCCGTTATGGCTTAAACTGACAAAGCATGGTTACACGCTTAGATTTTTAAAAAAAACCACTGTTCAATACCGTAAATCTGATAGCATTAGCAGCAGTCGATCAAAAATCATCAATGAACATTACTTCAATGAGATGGCATTAATTGATGACATAGTTGTAATACCTGACCTGAAGAAAAGTCAGTATATTTTAAAGTTAAGAAAAAAAGCATGGCCAAAAGCGATGGTGTATGTAGCCAGGATTTTTAATAATACTCCCAATGCCATTTCCAATATCATTGTTGGTTTGATTAACTTCTTGAAGCCAGGATTTATATCTCTTCAATTGAGGAAGTTTAAAATATATATTGGTTGTTAATTTTCAATGCTTGTTATTGAATGCAGTTGAAATTTACTATGTGTAACTTACTTCACAACTAAGGACTAAATAATGGTTAGTGAGGTTATCATAGCAGTTCTAGTTGGGGTGCTTTTTAGTATACTGGTGATAAGCATGCTCCAACGAAAAGAGCAAAGCATGTCTTGTTCTATATTGATAGCATTTAATATTTTCTTTACCTCTTGGCTTTCTACAGTGCTGGTTGTATTTGTTCCAGATATATCGGCTAGACTAGATGGGTTCAATAAAGAAGTCATACATAATGTTTATTACATGACATCGTTTTCAGTAATTATTATTTTAACAGGGTTGCTCGTATACTTTTTTTCAGTAGATAATAAAAGAGTTTCGTTACATGACCAAGCGGAAGTTAATGAAGCTGTATATATCATCAATCCATTATCTTTACTTTTTATTATATACTGCTTGGTAAAATTTATACTTTTTTATCAACAATCCCCACTCTACTATGTTGCGATAGGTGATTATACGCAAGCTGCATTATCTAGAGCTTCGATTCAGAAAGGGGATGTTTTTGTGGATATCCCTTATATCGGGAAAATATTTTATTTCTTCTGTTTTTATATAACAATATCCACGATGATATTGGTAAGCAATAATAAAGCATCTAGAGCGAGACTATTCCTTATTATTGTAATATCTTCAATTCAGCTCACGTTTGATGGTCAGAAAGCACATTTATTCTTGCTCTTTATGATGATGGGAGTGACGTATTTTTTGCTATCTAAATCAGTATTTAAAATCGTCATTTTTTTGATCGTCTTCGCTTTTTCTAGTGGTTTAATTTATTCTACGATGATGTCTGGGGATGGGAACGCCTTAGTCAGAATTCTTGATCGAAGTATATTTGGTCAAGCGCAAGGTATGTACTATATCATGCAGTATTATAAACCCCAGCTTACAGGAGTATTCTCTGATTTACCATTCTCACATCTTCTTGGATTAAAAGAATTAAAGCCAGATGAATGGATAGTTCCATATATATATAATGATAGCGGACATGTAATCAACTCTAACACATTTGTTGTTGGTGAGATGTGGGCATACTCTGGAGAGTCAGGAGTGTATTTGTTCTCTTCTTTCATATTATTCTCATTGTTGGTCTATCTGATATTCTTTCGATGGTTGACATCGCTGAACAATATAGTTTACTGGCCAATTTCACTTATATTTTTCTCAACATTGCCAATAAACCAATCTTTACAGTTTATTATATATCAAAAGTATTTTTTATATGTTTTGTTTTTTTTGGTTTTGCCAATATACACTGTTGGTGCTCTAAGGTATTGGGGATGTCATAAAGTAGGTGATAATAGTGATCAATCAATGCTAATAAAATGACGAGATACAATCTGAGCATTTTAATTAAAACATTAAACCTTTCTAAGTGATTATATGGCCTTTTTGTCAATAGCAATTTCTACATATGCTAATAGGGTTAGCAATTTAAAGCTGGACTTCAACCCAAATGTTGAATATGTGATTGTTCACCAAAAACCACATGAGGCGCTTTTGGATGTAGTCAATAAATTTAAAAATAGAGATGATGTCTCATATATCCCCACTGATACCAATGGCTTGTCTATTAGCAGGAATATAGCATTAGAAAATGCTAATGGTGAATACGTGATGATCATGGATGATGATGTCGTTTTTTCCATCGAAAAAATTCTAGACATTATCAAGAGAATGAAGAGAGATAATGCTGATGTAGGTACCTATTATCATAGGTACCTAGATGGAAGAACTACGCTAAGTACCCAAGTGTCACATAAATTAAATTTTTTTACTATCGCCAAGCCCTCATCAATTGACATCTGCTTTAATAGGGACGCCATTTTAAGTAACCAGATTAGGTTTGATGAAAAGTTTGGGTTAGGGACAGATAATCCTTCAGGTGAGGAAATGATTTTCCTGTCAGACTGTTTGAGGAATGGATTATCCATCCAGCGTTATCCTGTTGAAGTATCTTCGCACCCACCGATTACTTCAGGGGCTGACTTTTATTCAACGGATAAAAAAATAATAGCTAAGAGAAATATGTTTGTAAGAGTCTCTCCTCGCTACGGTCTATTTCTCTTTATTCTATTTGTTATGAAAAAAAGTGCTATCGCATACAAAGCTGGCTTTGGGTTTTTCTTTATCAAAACGGCACTAAAATCCGTTCTATGGCGAGGTTGAATCAGGTTATGAAAAAAACATCGCAACCCTTGGTTTCAGTTATAATGCCAACGTATAACTCATCCAATACTGTTGTTGATAGCATAAACAGTGTATCGCATCAAAGCTATGATAATTGGGAGCTAATTATTACGGATGACTGCTCTGAAGATAATACTGTGGATCTCATTGAGAAAATGGCAATAGATGAACCAAGAATTTCCATTGCTGTTAACGACAAAAATAGAGGTGCTGGTTTTTCAAGAAATGCATCTATTGAGCGGGCTAGTGGAAAATACATTGCATTTCTAGATGCGGATGATCTTTGGTCTACAAATAAGCTGGAAATGCAAATCTCATTTATGGAAAAGAATAACTATTTTTTCACTTTTACATCTTACCAGATGTTTTCACATCTTGGTGATGGAAAAATAATTAATACACCGGAGTCTGTGTCATATAATGAGCTTCTCTATGGTAATGTAATAGGGTGTCTTACTGCCGTATATAATGCCGAGGCTTTAGGTAAACAGAGAATGCCCTTAATAAGAAAAAGGCAAGATATGGGGCTTTGGCTAACTCTTCTTACAAAATGTAGTAAAGCCTATGGTTTACCGGATATTTTGGCGAAATATAGAACTGATTCAGGTATGACTCAAAACAAAATGAATGTTGCAAAATATCAATGGGAATTTTACAGGGAGGTAGTCAAGCTAGGTTTTCTAAAATCCTCTTGGTATTTTTTCTGGTATGCCCTTAATGGGATTAAGAAGCATAAACAATAATAATCAACGCTTGATGTTTTCTGTAACTTTAACATCTGACATATAACATGCAATGTGTGATTGTTTCTTCATGGATAGATCATTCTATTTAAATTTAATCTAGAGGTTTTTACAAGTAATGTAGCTTGGGATATAACAAGAGCTGTAGTGCAAACCTTGATGACATGTGTTAAGCAATCTACACTCTAGAATTGTTATACTCCTGGCTTCCGAGCGATGTTGAATTTCATTTTATAAGAATAATCCCGAGGTAATAATTGAGCTACCAACGCCGTCACTCACGCTGGTATGAGCGTGTATTATTTAGCCCACCCTCTTTGTTTCTGTTTGGAGCCTTACTAGCCGTATGCGTCCCTGCAATTGAACGCTGGGGATGGGGTTTTTGGGGAGGACTCGATGCTGTAAGAGTCAATACCTTGGCCGGAGCCTTTGTTGCCTTCCTACTCACAGGCATCGTTCTTCATCGTTTTCTGAGATACCCAGGTGCAAGCCCTGTTGCCTACATGATCCCAACAGTGACGGCACTTTATGGTCTGCTGGTCGGAATTCTTTTCTTCCTGCGTTTACCTTACAGTCGTCAGGTTTTGTTTGAATCATATGTTGTGGCGTTGCTCTGCTGTTGGCTTGTTTATTTTATCGGCCGTCGTTATCGGACACCCAAGTATGCCTTGCTCCCATTTGGGGATTATCAGCCTCTGACCAGGCATGAGAGTGTACAGTGGCGCCTGCTGGATAAACCTGATCTAGGGGAAGTTCGTTATGATGCAGTAGTGGCAGATCTTCGAGATGAGAAGTTGGCGGGGGAATGGGAGCGCTTTCTGGCACGTTGTGCTTTGGCTCATATCCCCGTTTATCACATCAAGCAGATCAGTGAGACCCTGACAGGGCGTGTCAAGATAGACCACCTCCATGAGAACCAGCTTGGCTCCCTCTTGCCGTCACCCATCTATGCCTTCATCAAACGGGGAATGGATATTCTGGCTGCGTTGATCGCGATTCCGGTGTTTTCCCCCTTGATGCTGGTGACGGCGATCATCATCAAGCTTGAGAGTCCGGGCCCCGTGATGTTCCTGCAAAATCGGGTAGGGAAGGGGAACAAGGATTTTCGCATCTACAAGTTCCGCAGCATGTGCAAGGATTCGGAAAAAGCCGGCGCCCAGTTTGCCCAGGACGGTGACATGCGCGTCACCCGGGTGGGCAAAGTGATCCGCAAGCTGCGCATCGACGAGCTGCCGCAATTCTTCAACGTCCTTAAAGGGGACATGAGCCTGATTGGTCCAAGACCGGAGCAGCGCACGTTCGTCAATCAGTTCGAGCGGGAGATCCCGTTCTACATGTACCGTCATATCGTGCGGCCCGGGATCAGCGGTTGGGCCCAGGTCGTGCACGGCTATGCGGCTGATGCCGATGATACCCGCATCAAGATCGAGCACGATTTTTACTACATCAAGCATTTCTCCCTCTGGCTGGATGTGCTCATCGTGTTCAAGACCATTCGTACCATTCTGACCGGTTTTGGCGCACGGTAATCGCAATGAAGATCTTGTTGCTAGGGGCTCGTGGCCAGCTGGGACGAGCCTTTTTTTCTACACTGTCTCTGAATTATCCTCATTGGCCCGTGGCTGCTTTGGGCAGAGACGAGTGTGACATTACAAAGGCGGCTTCCTTGAAAGGTGCCATGAACCGCTATCACCCCGACGTGATTATCAATTGTGCAGCATATACGGCTGTCGATGAGGCACAGACCAAGACTCAGCTCGCAGAGCTCATCAATCATGAAGCTGTCGTAACTCTTGCACGAGAGGCAAGGACATACGGCGCTTTCTTGGTGCATTTCTCGACCGATTATGTCTTCGATGGCAGCGGTACCGAACCTTGGATAGAGACGGATGAACCCAGACCTCTGAATATTTACGGCACCAGTAAATACGCAGGTGAACAAGCTATTCAAGCCTTATGCCCTGACCATTTGATTGTGCGTACCAGCTGGCTTTATGGTGGCGAGGGGAGGCATTTTGCGAGCACCATACTTGGCCGAGCCAGAGAAGGACTCCCCCTCCAAGTTGTAGATGATCAATGGGGTGCTCCGACTCAAGTGCATTGGTTGGCGCGTATGGTGCTATCTGCCTTGGAGCAGGTGTCGATGGTTCCTGGCAAGCGAGGCCTCTATCATCTGAGTAGCCAGGGAGAAACGAGTTGGTATGGTTTTGCATCCGATCTGGTGCATGCAGCCTATGGGTTGGGTCTATTGGCTAAACCCGTACCGGTGAAACCCATTTCTTCGGCAATCGGGTCCCAGGTAGCTACCCGGCCTCTGAACTCCAGGCTCGATTGCGGATTATTCTCCACCACCTTTGGTATCGTTCAGCCCTCTTGGCAGGAACAGATGATGGATTGGTTGCTCAGATTGAAGGCTGAAGCCAATCCCAGGGATGAGGAACACCTCCCATAATATCCACCACATCCACCGTATTGTTGGCTATCTCTATTCGCTAGCGTTGCCTGCAATTTCCCTGTCGAGTGAATGAGGCATGTGATAGCTCTCCTCCATTTGCTACAACGCAACCTCCTGATTCAACATCTGAAAAGGCTTATGAAATACCAATCTCTTGCGATTCCAGACGTCAAATTGTTGCTGCCTACTCGTCGTACGGATGAGCGTGGTTTCTTCATGGAGACCCTGCGCCAGAATGAGTTTGAACGCCAATGTGGCCCATACACCCTGGTGCAGGATAATCACACTCGCTCCTGGCAAGGCACGCTACGTGGGTTACATCACCAAGTGGATAAGCCACAAGGAAAATTGGTGAGGGTTGTTCGGGGCTGTATCTTTGATGTGGCGGTGGACGTGCGCCCTGACTCACCGTCATATGGTCAATGGGTTGGCCAAATTCTGTCAGAAGAGAATGACCACCAGATGTGGATTCCGCCTGGTTTTGCTCACGGTTTCTATGTATTGAGTGACGTGGCTGACCTGCTTTATCGGTGCAGTGACTATTACTACCCTGCGGGAGAAAGGGCCCTGCGCTGGAATTCCCCCCATCTGGCTATCGATTGGCCTCTGCTGAATGAAGTGCCATTGCGCTTGTCCGAAAAGGATGCCAATGCTCCCTGCTTCTACCCCCGGGATTAGTGTAAGTCCGTGTTTTTGTGGCACAATTGCTGACTAGAATCAGACCCTTAATTTAATTAATCAGGTAGTCCCATGGTGAAAATTGCCGTAGCGGGAACCGGCTATGTCGGTCTGTCCAATGCCGTGCTGCTTGCCCAGCACAACGAAGTGGTTGCTCTCGATCTGGTGGCTGAAAAAGTTGAGCTTATCAATCAAGGCAAATCGCCCATCGCAGACAGTGAACTTGAGCACTATCTTGCCCATAAGGCCCTTAACCTGACAGCGACGTTGGATAAGCACCAAGCTTATCAAGGCGCGGATTTTGTCATCATTGCGACACCGACCGACTACGATGCGGATACCCACTATTTCAACACCCATTCTGTTGAGACGGTGATCCGGGATGTGATGATCATCAACCCGACTGCCGTCATGGTGATCAAATCCACAGTCCCTGTGGGTTATACCAAGACGATAAGGGACAAGCTGGGCTGCAATAATGTCATCTTTTCACCCGAATTCTTGAGAGAGGGAAGGGCGCTTTATGACAATCTGCATCCCTCGCGCATCATCGTAGGGGAACGTTCCGAGCGTGCCGAGCGTTTCGCCGTCCTTTTGCAGGAAGGGGCCATCAGGCAGGATGTGCCGCTGTTGTTGACCGACAGCACGGAGGCGGAGGCGATCAAGTTGTTTGCCAATACCTATCTCGCCATGCGGGTTGCTTATTTCAACGAGCTGGATACCTACGCGCAGACCCATGGTCTCGACAGCCGCCAGATTATTGAAGGTGTGGGGCTGGATCCACGTATTGGCTGCCACTACAACAACCCCTCTTTCGGGTATGGTGGCTATTGTCTACCCAAGGACACCAAGCAATTGTTGGCCAACTATGATGATGTGCCAAACAATCTGGTGCGGGCTATCGTAGATGCAAACACTACCCGTAAGGACTTCATTGCTGATTCCATCATTCGTCGCGATCCCAGGGTGGTCGGTGTCTATCGACTGATCATGAAGTCGGGCTCAGACAATTTCAGAGCCTCGGCCATTCAGGGGGTAATGAAGCGGATCAAGGCCAAAGGAATAGAGGTGGTGGTGTTTGAACCTGCGCTCAAGGAACAGACCTTCTTCAACTCCCGGGTGATGGCCGATCTGGAAGCGTTCAAACAACTCTCCGATGTGATCCTCTCCAATCGTATGGCCAGTGAATTGAACGATGTGGCTGACAAGGTGTATACCCGTGATCTATTTGGCTGCGACTAGCCAGAACGCTGGTGTTCCCTCATGCAAGGGTGGGGGATTATGTCACCGCCTTGCACAAGTAGGCAGTGATCATCATCACTAACGTCGTCAAGCGTCCACTCGTGACATGCCAGTCTGCCGTTGGTGATCAAGTGACATTGGCAATCGCAGCGATGGGAAGATTCAACGCCATGATCCTGTCCCGATAATGCTCCTGGCACAGTGTCATGCAGGTGATGTTATCGCGCGTGCAGGCATGGCTCGGCTATTCGATGAATCTTGCGATGTGGCGTCATCCAATCAAGCATCTGAACCGGCAAAATGCTTGTTCAAGACAACCCGCGAGTCTGTGCTCGCTGTCTTGGCCACATTGCTAGAAGTACACAACAATGGTGTCATTTTGTGTGTCGATGACCTTCTGCCTGCAGTCTCGTCTTGGCAATCAGGAGGGATTTGGTGCCACGGAGTGGCATATCCTCGTGATCGCGAAGCCAGCGACAAGCCTGCCAACGAAGCTGATGCTGCATGATAATAGGTTTGATTCCTCAGCCATGGTTGGGGATGCCATCGGCTATCAACCAAGGCTGGCAGCCAGCGGATGTGAAAACCGGCCGCGATGGATATCGTGGCAAGAATGTTCAGCCTGACCAGGCTTGCAGACCCTCTTTTGCCGTGGGCTTGCCTACCCAGTTTCCAATCAGAGAAGTGTAACAATATGAGTAATCAAGAACCGACCCTGACTCCTTCCAACGCAGACTTCCCTCAAGGCTGGGTTTCGTCCCGTCCTAGCCACTACATCGATGTGAGAGCACTGCTACTGGAGCTTTGGCGCAGCAAACTGCAGGTTCTCTGCGTGGCTGGTCTGTTTGCCGTGGCAGGTATTGCTTATGCGCTGTTGGCTCCTCAGGTGTGGATCAGCCAGGCAGAGATCAAGAAACCTACGCTCAAGGAAGTCGAATCCCTGGAACTCAACATCAATCAGCTCATGAATGCGCTGGTGCCGGCAAACGCCTTTTCTTCTTTTGAAAAGAAGGCTATCTATGATGATTTTGTTAATAATTTCAACAGCTTCAATAACAAACGCCAATTCCTGATGGCGCAAGGCTATCTGGATGCGGAAGCGACGAAGAACGATATAACGGATGAAAGGGGTAAGCGCCTGCTGCTCAAGAAGCTGACCGAAGGGATTGATGCCCGAAGCCCAGACAAGCTGAGCGAGGAAGTTACCCTCTCCTTTGCGGCAGAGTCTGCAGACGAAGCAAAGTCCCGTCTGGAGAAGTACATTGCCTTTATCCAGCAACAAGAGATAAATGCCAAGGGCAAGGAGCTAAATACCATCTGGCAGAACCGGATTAAAACCCTGCAGAGCCAGTATGAAAGCGCCCGGGCAGATACCCTCAAACAGTTGCAAGATGACATTCTGAGGACGGAATACAGCTTGCGTATCAGCCAGGCTGCCGGCATCGAGACCCCGGTGCAAAATCTGCAAAATCAAGACAGCTTTGCCATCGATCTGGGGGCCAGAGCGTTGGCAGAGAAACTCAAGGTACTCAAGGAGATCAAAAATCCTGAGTTCATGAACCCCAATATCAGTGACCTGCGTTTGCAGTTGAGCAGTCTGCAGGCCATCAAGCTGGAAGCGCTACCCTTCCAGTCCTTTGCATACCAGGCATCTCCGAGCGAGCCTTTGTCTCGTGACAAGCCCAAGCGTCCTCTGGTGGTCGTGTTGGCCACGTTACTTGGCGGAATGCTGGGGGTGGGCATCGTAGTAATACGGTACGCAATAAAAGGTCAAAAAGCATCCACTAATAGGATGTATTCATGACTCAAGGAGGCCCAGGCCTCCTTTTTTAATGTCTGTGGCAGGGATAGCCCCCATTTCGAGGGAGAAAAATCAGCACAAAATGAGTGGGAAGATATAGAAGAGAGCCATGGATGTCTTTTGAGGCCCATAATTGAGTGGTATTTCTATGTCAATGAATTTGTTGTGATCCCTCCTGATATGGGGGGTAAAAGTTTATTCGGCAATGCTAATTGGTTGTTTTTTGGTCGATCAAAAACTGATTAGACCAGATTGGCTACCCTTTTGAGCAAACCATAGGTAGAATCACGCCCGCCGATTCAAAATTAATCTTGTATCTTCTTGCGCTTAATAGGCTCAACATGATCATGGTTATAACCATAAAGTAAGCATAACGAGCGTCTCGCTGTCTTGTTTGCAAAGGTGTGCAGGATCAGAACGGTCATAAATCTTTGGCAAACTAAACAATATATAGACTGCGAGCGAACTGGGAGCTGTAACTCAGGGGCGGTAGCTAACTTTTTTCAATGCTCTGCGCCATCCTTTAATGACAATATTGTTTTTATAGCCGACTAGTCTGGCACTTGAGCGGCGGTAGATTGTCAGAGCCGCTTTAGGTTAGGCACCTGTTTGACACATATATTTGAATGAATGCACAAAAAATGTGTTTTTGCAATACATTATTATCATTCAGATACTTAGATCACGTGCAATAACGAAATAACTGCTCACATGAGGTTGCTTGGTAGGCATACACAATAATTAAAATATTTGCCTTCCGGAATATTAAAATTAGAGAGTAAAGGGAAATGGATAATAAAATCAACAGCAGTGCTGCATTATGGAACGCAGCGAATGAAAAATTGACAGAGAAGATTCACTCACAAGATATTGGTCATCTCATACGTGAGCTGAAGCGAGTTCACATGAAAAGTGATGAGCTTTATGTGTATTGTAGTGATAGTGACAAGGCTCTTATTGAGCGTGTGTTAGTCGATTATCCGTTCACGTTGCATTTCAATGTGACGGACATGTCCCAGCTAAAAGGCAAAACCCTTGTGCATTACAAGAGTGGTGACCTCCCCGATGAACTGGCCGCAATGCTGGTGTTGGCCACCAAATATGGTGCTTACGTTGAGCCGTTGGTCAGTTATCTGGACCGTCGTTTCGGCCGCACTGAAGTGGAGTTGCTGCACAGCGGCTACTTCCTGCACATGAAATCTTTCTCCATCCTCTCCCGTCCATCCAATCGCATTGTCAAGCGTGCGCTGGATCTGGTCTCTGCCATTACGCTCAGTCTGGTTGCCATCCCCATCGGTCTGTTGGCTGCACTGGCCATCAAACTAGAATCACCAGGCCCCATCTTTTATCGTCAAGCCCGGGTTGGCCAGTTCAACCAGGAATTCGACGTCATCAAATTCCGCTCTATGCGAAACGATGCCGAAAAAAATGGCGCTCAATGGGCAAGCAAGAATGACGCCCGAGTCACTCGTGTTGGCCGCTTCATTCGCAAGACCCGTATTGATGAATTGCCACAACTGATCAACGTCTTTAAAAGTGAAATGTCACTAGTTGGTCCGAGACCAGAAAGGGAAGTGTTTATCAAAGAGTTGGAAACGGTCATTCCATATTATCGTTTCCGCCATGCGGTCAAGCCCGGCATTACCGGTCTGGCCCAGGTCAAATACCCCTACGGCGCATCTATTGAAGATGCCGTGTGGAAGCATAAATACGATATCTTCTATATCAAGCATCAAAGCCTGATGTTGGATATCAAGATCCTGCTGTTGACTGTCAAGACTGTGCTGTTTGGGATGGGGCGGTGAAAATGAAATTCTCAGTGTTAATGTCTCTTTATTTTAAGGAGAAGGCAGAGTATTTAGAACTTTGCCTTAACAGCTTATATGAACAAACGGTAACTCCTGATGATATAGTTATTGTGTTTGATGGTCCTGTTGGGGAATGTTTGGAGCTAGTCATTAGTAAATGGCAAGAAAAACTACCAATTAATATTGTTAGATTGGCTGAGAATGTGGGGCTTGGCAAGGCACTTAATATTGGTATTCAGCACTGTAAACATAATCTAATTGCTAGAATGGATACAGATGATATATGTGAAAAATATAGATTTAAAATACAGTTAGATAGATTTTTTGAGAATAAGAATTTATCGCTTCTTGGGGGATATGTGACAGAGTTTGATGGTGAAACTACAGCATCTAAAAAAGTTCCATTAGACTTTTACACAATCAAGAAAGTTGCGTTGTACAGAAATCCATTTAATCATATGAGCGTAATGTTTAAACGTGACATGATTGAAGCTGTAGGCGGTTATAGAGACCATCATTTCATGGAGGATTATAACCTATGGATAAGGTTAATAGCAAAAGACTATATTTGTGAGAATCTTGACATTTCTTTAGTGAAAGCTCGAGTTGGTCAAGATATGGTTAAGAGGCGCCTTGGTTTAAGGTATGTCAGAAGTGAATTTTTATTAATGCGGCATAAAATTAAGTATTTGAATCAACCAGCATTTAATGCATTTAATGTGTGCTTCGTGCGTAGTATAGCTAGACTGCTGCCGCCATATTTTGTTGGCAAAATATATGATTACCTTCGAGGCGGTCGCACTTATGCATGATTTTTTAGTTAGTATTATTGTTCCTGTATATAATGTTGAAGATTTTCTTGAAGAAACGATTGTAAGTATATTGAATCAATCATATAAAAACTATGAAGTTATATTTGTCAACGATGGATCTACAGATAATAGTGCTGATATTATAAACAGGTATATGTCTAGCTTTAAATCTGTAAAGTTAATAAACCAAGAAAATAGTGGTGTTTCAATTGCAAGGAATGTAGGAATAGATGCATCATCTGGGGAATACATATATTTTTTTGATAGTGATGACTTGCTTGATCCAACGGCGTTAGAATCTTGTGTTAGTCTAATGAGTAAAAAAAATCTAGATATGTTATTTTTTGAGGCTGCAGTATTATATCAGGTAAGTCAGAATAGTGTTAAAGGGGATTTCCTGTACGAAAGACCTGTTACTAGAGACGTTGTTACAGGCTTAGAGTTCTTTAAACGTTCAATAACCGAGAGGAAGTATATAGTATCACCATGCTGTT
Organism: Aeromonas sp. s9; assembly: GCF_040907765.1. NCBI lineage: Bacteria > Pseudomonadati > Pseudomonadota > Gammaproteobacteria > Aeromonadales > Aeromonadaceae > Aeromonas > Aeromonas sp. s9. The sequence goes on along the minus strand of NZ_JBFOCK010000048.1, from coordinate 122,767 downwards.
ATATTGCTCGTAGGGAAGTATATGAGAATTTACGTTTTTTACCAGATACTCTCCATGAGGATAATTTGTTTACAACTTTAGCCTTAATTAAGGAAGCACAGCGTGTCTTTAGTGTAAAAGATGCTTTCTTTATTAGGAGATTAAGGCCTGGTTCGATAATGACAAAAGATAAGACGATTGAACATATGAATGGCTATATGACATGCTATCTTGAATTGCTGAAAGAATTAAATGCTGATGCTATATCTGGTGGGAAGAAAGAATTCTCCTATTATATTCAGGATTTGCTGGGAGGAGCTGTTAATACAGCGTCACTGATATATCCATCATTTATTCCTTTTTCTCTTAGAATGCGTTTTATTCGCGATTCATTTAGATTGCCATGTCATCTCAAAAGGATCAAAATAACATTGATCTCATTCTTTCCTGAGATGTTGACCATAAAGAGACGTATGCGAAATAAATATGATTGAATTATCTTCGATAAAATGGGTCGGGTTGTCGCAATCTATAAAAGTTATTACTCAAGTTGCTAGCTTGATTATCTTGACTAAATATATATCAGTCAGTGAATATGGTATTATGGCTATTGCAACAGCAATAACGAACTTTGCTCTTGTGATCAGGGATATAGGAATATCCTCTGCAATCATTCAGAAAAAGAACATCAATGAAGAGCTAAATAATACTCTTTTTGTAGTTAGCTTAAGTGTTGGTACTGGGTGCTTTATTTTTGTGTCATTGCTTTCACCTATAATTTCTTATGTTTATGAAGTAAAAGAGATTATCTATGTCCTTATTGCCCTAGCGTTAAGTTTTCCAATTGCTAGCATTACCTGTGTACAGCAAGCTCTGCTAGAAAGAGAGTCTAAATTCGAGTTAGTAGCAAAGATAGAAGTTTTTTCATATGTGATTAGTTTTTTTATTGCTTTAATACTTGCAGTAAATAATGTGGGTGTGTATAGCCTTGTCGCTCAAGTGGTTTCTATATCACTGATTTCATCAATTCTATTAATATTTATTAGCCCATGGAAACCATCCATTAGTTTTTCATATTCTCATTTTAAAGAGGTCGTTTCATTTACTGGTAATGTTACTGCCTTTAATATTGTAAATTATATATCCAGAAATTTTGATAATTTAATCGTTGGGAAGTGCTTTTCACCAACAACATTGGGTGAATATAGCCTTGCATATAGGTTAATGCTTTTTCCGTTACAAAGTCTTTCTGTGATATTTACGAGGACATTGTTTCCTAAAATGAGCAGAAATCAAGGTGATATTAATGAATGTCAAAGATTATTTTTTGATGTTGTATTTATTATCTCTGCAATAACTGCACCCATGATGATGGGATTGTTTATTTTAAAAGATGAAGTCGTTTATTATTTTTTTGGTGAGTCTTGGATGGCTGTATCACCGTTGTTAATATGGCTTGCCCCCATCGGCTATTTGCAGTCTGTTGTAACAACAACAGGTGTTGCTTTTATGGCATTAGGGTATGCAAGAAAAATGCGTCAAATGGGAATTGTTGGGGCTTTATTGTTTTTGACATCGTTTCTGATTGGTGCAAATTTTTCGGTTTCCACTTTTGTTATGTGTTATTTCATTGCTAATGTCATTAATTTTGTTTTTGTATTTTATTTTTTGCTGGATATACTAAAGTCTAATTTTAAGCAGCTGTTTTGCACGATTTTTCCATCGATAATTTCATCACTCTTTATGGGGGGGGGGATCGCTGTAATAAAAACCTATTATCCGGTATTACATTCAATGATTGAGCTTTTTGGAGTTGTAATCCTAGGGGCTTCTGCGTACTTTATTGTATTTATGACTTTATTTAGAAGCAGAGTCATGTATTATCGTAAAAGGTTGTGAGGTTAATTTTGAAAATATTATCATATCACGGATACAAATCTACTGGGGTTGGTGGCGTTGAAGTCTTAATAAGACAGTTTCACCGAATATTTAAAAAGCATGATTTTATTGAGGTTTATAGCGACGTTTATGGTGAAGCTCATCGTAGTGATGAATACGAGAACAAGAGATTTTTGTTAAATGACGGTTCTGTTAAGTTCTTTTCGAAGATAGCAAGAAAGATTAATCTTTTTCTATATCTCATGAAAATGAGACCTGATGTGATAATAGTATACTCACCTGCTGCACTATTATCTGTTCCATTTCTGTTTAGAAAAATAAAAGCAATTGTTGTACAAACAAACAGTTTTGACAGAGTCTTTGCATCACCAGCCGCAAGACTCGGGATGCTATTATTTAAACGTAAAATATATGCATATACTGTGTACACAGAGAGTGATAAGAGCAATCTTATAGACTTGTATCATGATATATCTGAACAGATAAATATCATCCCGAGAGGGTGCCGTCTCGATACTATCTGTAGAAAGAAAACTGATAACATAGTAACTGAAAGAAAAAAACTGGTTACTATAGCAAGAATAGAAGAAAAGCAGAAAAATTTTTCCACTATGATATCTATAGTTGAAGAGTTGGGTGATAATTACTCGTTAGATATATATGGAGATGGTGAAATCATTGAAGTATTACAGCTGAAGGAACGAATAAAAAATTCAACGCGTATTAGATACTTAGGTGCTGCTACTGACGTAAAGAAAATACTTTCTGAGTATGCTGTGTTCCTTATAACGTCAACATTTGAAGGTTTTGGCCAGACCTTGATTGAAGCTCGCTCACAAGGGTTACCAATAGTTGGTTTTGACACATACCCCTCATTTAGATGGATAGTTGATGATGGTGTAAATGGATATGCAGTAAAATATGGTGATAATAGTTCATTTATCTCAGCAATCAAGAGAATTACTGATAATGAAACAACATACAGTATGTTCTCACAGGCTGCACTAAGAAAAGCAAAAGAAACCGAAATGAGTTATGTCGATGACTTATGGTTAGCACTTATTGAAAAAATAAATGAAGGGAAGTGTTCATGAGTTTTGATATTTATAGTGACATAGATTATTCTGGTTATCAACATGTCAATCAAATGCTTTTCAATGAATTGAGCGGTAGGGGCTTGAATGCCAAGTTTTACCATAGATTCTATATGAATATGCCGTCTATTAAAATTTTCAAAAGATGGTTTTCATATCGGAGGGCGGCAGAGCGAAAGGTGAATAATAACTGCGTGGTATCTCTGAGAAATGATTTGCCAAATGTTATTAAGATAAATAATTTCCCATCTTTAAACATGGCAATGGATTTATTAAATTCATTTTATGTAACTTATCAAGTTGAGGGTGGGCTAAGTGAGCGATCTGCTATAACATTTACTCCATCAATGGCACTTAAGTATCATTTCGAGAAATACAGAAAGTTAATTTATTATTGTGTTCATGACTCACTCCAACAATCTTATCATGGAAGGCATAGAGAATATGAAATAGAGCTATCAAAAAAAGCTGACTTTGTATTCTGTGATAATGAAATCGTTATTTCTAGATTAGCTGCTGATGCTAACTATACTGGAAAAATTGTTAATATATCTGACTACGATACTTTAAGTATACTTAACGAAGTGGAGTGCGGGTGCCGTTTTTTTATTGTTCCACCTCCTGTTCCTGACGTTTTTTATTCCGCAACCGTAAATACAAATAGTCAATTTAAGTATGATTTTGTCTATTTCGGTAGCATTCATGAGAATATTGATGATGAGATTATTTATTCTCTAGCTGATGATGAACTCAGAATTCTTATGATAACCAATCAAAGGTTAAAATATGAGCATAAAAATATACATTACACTCAAGCAACAGCAGATATGAATCATCTTGTTACATTGATAGCTTCAGGTGAATTTATTATACTGCCATATAAAAACACTCGCTTTATGGAGACAGTAAGTCCTGCCAAAATATACCAGTCAATTGCGACAGGAAAGCGAGTATTTACAACCAATAAAAGCATATCTTGTAAATATCGAATTGATTATATAAGTGTTGAAGACCAAAAGAATGTGTTGATGCCACTCGAATTTCATTCTGATTCGTTTTTTGATATCTCTAAATATAAAGCCTCAATGCTTTTGGATAAAATCATACATATAATTAGCGTAGATTAAACATGGACTATTTAATAGTTTCTTTTGGTATTTTATCATTTTTATTTATGATGGTATTTGTTTTTAAAAATGATATCGGCTTATCAGCCTTAACTAGCTCTTTTCTCTCTAGTATGACAGTACTGGGATCGCTAAATATTAATGTTGTGCTTATTTTTTTATCTTTCATTATTTTGTTTCTTTCCGGGCGGTTGGTTTTAAATGAAAGGAAAATAATATTTTTTTATCTCTTTGCAATTTTAATTATGGTATTCACTTTACTGTCTAGTATGAATAATGCCACAATGTGGCAAGCGCTCGGAAAGTGGCTTAAAGTTATTCTTGTTTTTTTTCCATTTATTTTTAATCTAAATCTAGAACGTTGCAGATTTAATGTTAGGGATGTAGCTGTATCATTTATTACATCTTCATTAATTTTGGGTTTTTTTTATTTTTTCCTTATCGGTTCCGCAAGTGGGTTATATGGAATTCCACGATTTAGTGGTTATTTTTATGATGCAAATTATTTTGCTCTTGTGTGCGTCGTAATTTTATGGTTTTTATTCTTCGAAAAAGTTCTAAAGGCACGAAGCTATCTATTTGTTACGAGCTTTGTGGTTTTCATGATTTTTTTATCTCAGTCATTTACGGCGGTGACATCAATGTGTATGTTGATGTTATATCTGAAAGTAAAGAATGGAAATATTAATTACTTTAGGTGTTACCATACTAAATTAAATTATACTTACCTGATTCTTGCTTTTTTCTATCCAACATTTTTATTTATAACATATCATACTTTAGATATTCAGCTGCTACCAGATTATGAAACAAATATGGTTTCATTTAAAATAAACTCACTATTAATGAGAATAAAGGCACAAATATCTATATTTGATATTTTTAGTCATGATTACACTTATTTTTTGGCAGGTTATGGGTCTGGTAATTCAGTAGCTCTTTTTGGTAGGGTTTTGCACAACGCATATTTGCAAATGTTATTCGATAATGGGGTGTTCTTTTTTGTTACAATAGTATTGCTTGTCTCATTCTATATCAATTTAGTAGGGTTAACGTTCCCGATGGTTCTTTTTTTAGCTTGTACGAATTACTTATTTGATAATATATTTATGTATCTTATGTCATTCGTTATTTTATTGCATGTTTATTGTGCAAGAAGATTGGCTTTAAGAGAAGTATGACAGGGGTATTTAAAGGCTATGTACAATAGTTTCATTTTAATCGTGCGACTTTGTAGTGACTCATAATCTTTTTTACCAATTTCTACTTATGGTAATACGTGGGGTTTATTGTGAAAATTGCTATAGCTGGCACGGGATATGTCGGTTTATCAAATGCTGTTTTACTTGCGCAACACCATGAAGTGGTGGCCGTCGATGTGATTGCCAACAAGGTTGAGCTGATCAATCAGCGCCGCTCCCCTATCGTAGATAAAGAGATTGAAAGCTATCTTGCCAGCCAAGATCTGAATCTGCGTGCCACCCTTAATAAAGAAGAGGCTTATCAAGGGGCAGACTTCGTTATTATTGCAACGCCAACAGATTATGATCCCGAAACCAACTACTTCAATACCAGCACGGTGGAGTCTGTGGTGAAGGATGTGATGGCTATTAATTCCGATGCAGTGATGGTGATAAAATCCACCATTCCGGTCGGTTTTACTGCTAGGCTGCGTGAAGAGTTGGGATGTGACAATCTTATTTTCTCACCAGAGTTTTTGCGTGAAGGTCGCGCCCTTTACGACAACCTGCACCCGTCTCGCATTGTGGTAGGTGAACGGTCCGAGCGGGCTCACGTGTTCGCTAATTTGCTATTGGAAGGGGCGATCAAGAAAGATGTGCCTGTGTTGTTTACCGACAGCACAGAAGCCGAGGCGATCAAGCTGTTTGCCAATACCTATCTGGCCATGCGAGTGGCATTTTTCAACGAGCTCGATACCTATGCCCAACTGCACGGGCTGGACAGTCGGCAGGTGATTGATGGCATCGGCCTCGACCCACGTATTGGCAGCCATTACAACAACCCCTCCTTTGGTTATGGTGGCTATTGCCTGCCAAAAGACACCAAGCAGTTGTTGGCGAACTACAACAATGTTCCCAATAACCTGATCCGTGCCATTGTGGACTCCAATACCACACGCAAGGATTTCATTGCCGATTCGGTGATCCGTAAAAATCCATCCCGTGTCGGTGTTTATCGACTGGTGATGAAAGCGGGGTCGGACAATTTCCGTGCGTCTGCCATTCAAGGGGTCATGAAACGGATCAAGGCCAAAGGCATTGAACTGGTGGTCTATGAACCTAGTCTGACAGAATCCGAATTCTTCCATTCCCGGGTAATGACTGATCTTGCCGAATTTAAAGCAAGCTGCGATGTGATTCTGGCAAACCGCATGGTCGATGAGCTGAGTGATGTCATGGACAAGGTATATACCCGCGATCTGTTTGGTAGTGATTAATCCCTGACACAGGCTGCCCTTTGGGGCAGTCTGTCATGGCGCGTTTATCAAGCATCATCCGTCGCTCATATCGGATCGTCCATCATGTTTTCATCATGGGACCCTGCCACTGAACCTGGCAGGGTCATGACCCGATATAGGAAGCGATTGGGTTGGGGGTTGTTGATGGGCATGTTATGCATGTGGTTACTTCGTGCTTGATGCCTTGTGTCTTCAGACGATCTATCCGTTTTTCTTGGTAAATATTCCTCATGATTTTCCCTGAACTCCGCTATCATACTGCGTTTTTTTCCAGTCAGTTTTTGATGGCAAGCTAAATAAGGTGTGGAAGTGAAAAGGATTCAGCTCATCCCTCTGTTGTCGGCCGTGGCTCTGCTCAGTGCATGTACTGTGGTGCCGGGTACCAATCTTTCAACCAGCGGCAAGACCGAGGTGGCTACCGGAACGGTTGATGTTGATCAACTGGCCGATGTCTACCCGGTGACGCCAGCACTGGTCAGCGAGTTACGCAAGGCGCCTGTGGTGGGCAAGGCCAACCCTGAGCTCAATCGCCAGATCAGCAGTTATGAGTACCGTATCGGGGTTGGCGACATCCTCAATGTGACGGTGTGGGATCACCCGGAGTTGACCATTCCTGCTGGCTCCTACCGCAGCGCGAGCGAGGCGGGTAACTGGGTACATGCGGATGGCTCCATCTTCTACCCCTATATCGGCAAGGTCGCCGTGGTGGGAAAAACGGTATCTGAAATCCGTGTGGATATTGCCAAGCGGTTGGCTCAGTTTATTGAAAGCCCACAGGTCGATGTCAGCATTGCCGCTTTCCGCTCCCAGAAGGTCTACATCTCCGGCGAAGTAGCCAAACCTGGCGCGCAGCCCATCACCAATGTGCCGATGACGCTGCTCGATGCCTTCAATCTGGCCGGGGGCTTGAGCCCGACGGCAGATTGGCACCATGTGGTCCTGACTCGCCAGGGCAAGGAATACCCGCTGTCGCTGCAGGATCTCTTGCAGTATGGCGACCTCTCTCACAACCAGCTGATGCGCGATGGCGACATGCTCTATGTGCCGCGCAATGATGCCCAGAAAGTGTTTGTCATGGGGGAAGTCAACAAGGCTTCAACCTTGACCATTGGTCGTGAGGGAATGAGCCTGACGGAAGCCCTGAGCAGTGCCGAGGGGTTGAACCAGAATGCTGCCAATGCCACAGGGATTTTCGTATTGCGCCCGGCAGGCAAGTCACAGCAGAAAGCCGCCATCTATCAACTTGATTTGAGTGACGCCACTGCGCTGGTGATGGGGACGGAGTTTGCGTTGCAACCCTATGACGTTGTGTATGTGACAACCGCACCTGTGACGCGCTGGAACCGCGTGTTGAGTCAGTTGGTTCCCTCCATCAATGGCTTTAACGAGTTGACGGAAGGTATGTTGCGGGTTCGCAACTGGTAACGCTCAATGGATATTGACTCGGGGCCCTTGGCATCGAGTTGAAGATGAAAGAGTGACAGTAATATGTTTGAGAAAATTCTCGTCGTGTGTGTGGGCAATATATGTCGTTCCCCGACGGGTGAGCGTCTGCTGCGGGAGCGTTTGCCCGGCCGTGATATCCGTTCTGCCGGAGTGAGCGCCCTGGTCGACAAGCCTGCCGATCAGGTCGCTAGCGAAGTAGCCCAGCAACATGGGGTCTCGCTGGAAGGGCATGTTGCGCGTCAGCTTAACCGCGCGTTGTGCCAGGAGGCCGATCTCATCCTTGTCATGGAGAAAGGGCATATTTCCGCCGTGACCGCCATTGATCCTGGCGCCCGCGGCAAGACCATGCTCTTTGGCCACTGGCTGGGGGAGTGCGAGGTGCCAGATCCCTATCGCCTCAGCCGGGAAGCCTACGAGCACGTTTATCAGTTGCTGGTGCGTGGCGCCGATGGCTGGGTGAAAAAACTGTAACCACAGCCTGTGTCTGTGTTCGGGTTTATCTGACAATAAAAATGGACTCTGTGTAATGACGACTTCTTCTGTTTCGTCCCGGCAAAACAGTGCCGCGGTGGAGAACGATGAGATCGATCTGGGACGCCTGCTGGGCTACCTGATCGATGGCCGTTGGTGGATTGTGAGTATCACCGGCTTCTTTATGGTGATGGGTGTTGCTTACGCCTTGTTGGCAACACCTGTCTTCAAGGCCAATGCCCTGCTGCAAGTGGAGAAAAAGGCCAGCGGCACCGCTCTTCTCGGTGACATGGCCGATATGCTGGGTGGCGAACAGGCTGATGCCGCCGCCGAGATAGAACTCTTGACCTCGCGCATGGTGCTTGGCAGCACAGTGCAAGAGCTCCATCTTGATACCGTGGTGACCCCCGATTTCTTCCCACTGGTTGGGCGTGGTGTGTCTCGCCTGATGGGTCAGCCCTATCCCAAGATGGCGATTAGTCGTTTTGAGGTGGCACCCGAGCTGATTGGCACCCCCTTCACCTTGACCTTGACCGGAGAAAACCGTTTTACCCTGGAGGTGGAAGGTCGGGTGCTGGAAGGACAGGTGGGCAAGCTGCTGGAAAAAGAGGATGTGACCCTGCTTGTCGCAGACGTTGCCGCACAAGATGGCCAGGAATTTACCCTGGTCAAGCAGCCGTTGCTGGATGTGATTGGCGAGCTGCAGCGGGATCTTCAGGTCAGCGAGAAGGGCAAGAATACCGGGATCATCTCCCTGGCGCTGGAAGGCGAAGACAAGGGGCGCATTCGCGCTGTGCTCGATAACATCAGCCAGAACTATCTCCAGCAGAACGTGCTGCGCAAGACTGAAGAAGCCCAGAAGAGCCTGGATTTCCTGCAGACCCATCTGCCCCAGGTCAAAGATGACTTGAACCGTTCGGAAGAGCTGCTCAATACGTATCGTCAACAGAACGAGTCGGTTGATCTGTCGCTCGAAGCGAAAGCGGCACTGGACACCATGGTCGGGATTGAGAAACAGCTCAATGAGTTGACCTTCCGTGAAGCCGAGCTGCAACAGCTCTATACCCGTCAGCATCCGGCCTATATCGCCTTGATGGAGAAGCGCCAGACTCTGATCAACACCAAGAACAACATCAACAAGTCGATCAAGCGCTTGCCGAAAACCCAGCAGGACATCTTGCGATTGACCCGTGATGTGCAAGTGGGCCAGGAGATCTTCGTCCAACTGCTCAACAAGCAGCAAGAGCTCAATATCATGAAGGCGGGGACCATCGGCAATGTGCGTATCATCGATGATGCGGCAGTCGAAACCCGGGCTGTCAAGCCCAAGAAGCCGCTGATCGTGGTGCTGGCGACGCTGCTTGGAGGCATGTTGTCAGTGGGCCTTATCCTGGTGCGCGCTGCATTCCACCGCGGTGTCGAGAGCCCCGAACAGTTGGAAGAGATGGGGCTGTCCGTCTACGCCACTATTCCCTATTCAGAAGATCAGGCCAAGATAGAACAGCAACAGAAGAAAAAGCGGCGCCAGGCGATGCCACTCAATGAAGCCTTGCTGGCCGCCCGTAATCCGGCCGATCTGGCAATGGAGTCGCTGCGCAGTCTGCGTACCAGCCTGCATTTCGCCATGATGGAGGCCAAAAACAACATCGTAATGATCTCGGGCCCTGGTCCTGGTCTCGGTAAAACCTTCGTGTCGACCAACTTTGCTGCCACCTTGGCCATGGGTGGCAAGAAGGTACTGGTCATCGATGCGGACTTGCGCAAGGGCTATATGCAGAAAGTCATGGGGCAAGAGATGGGGGCTGGTTTGAGCGCCTATCTGGCGGGTCAAAGTGAGATGATGCAGGTGATCAGCAAGACTGGCTTTGATGGGCTCGATTTTGTCTGTCGTGGCGCAGTGCCACCTAACCCCTCAGAATTGCTGATGCATCCTCGCTTCAAAGCGCTGCTGGATTGGGCCGCAGAACATTACGACTTTGTCATCGTCGACTCCCCGCCGATCCTGGCGGTCACCGATGCGGCCATCGTCGGCCAGCATGTCGGGGCGTCTTTGTTGGTGGCTCGTTTTGCCAAGACGGCTGTGAAAGAGGTGGAAGTGGCGATTCGTCGCTTCGAGCAAAATGGTGTGGCTATCAAGGGTATTCTGCTCAACGCGGTAGAAAAGAAAGCCAGCAGTTATTACGGTAATTACGGATATTATCAATATAGCTATGGTGATAAAACCAAAGCCTGATCCGGCTGCAGATGATAGATAAGGGATTGGTAATATTCAGGGAGGCGAAATTGAAGGTTCAATTGATGCCTCCTTTGAGTAATACTAGATAAGACTGAGAGCGTTAACCTTCTCAGTATTATGTTTTAGCTGTGTCAACAAAAAGGAAGATAACATGAAGAAGACTGCGTTTGTTTTGGCCGCCCTGCTGGCTGTTTCTGCTAATGCCATGGCTGCCGAAGAAGCTGGCGGTGCTGCAGGTGCGGGTGCCAGCGGCGCTGCTGCCGGTGTGGCTGGTACTACCATTGCAATTGGGGCTGCTGCTGCGCTGGTTACTGTGGTTGCGGTATCTGAATCCAACAACCGCAACAACAACACCAGCACTACCACCTCAACCCGATAATATTCAACAAGGCTGCTCTGTTTGAGCAGCCTTGTTTTCTTCTTATCCCTCATGGATGGTGTATTGCGCGTGGCACAGTATTTATCTTATTTCCCCTCTCGATTATTGGCATGGTCAGCCACATTGTTATTGGCTGGCTGCAGCACCTCGACCCATCAGACGATCGAGACTCTGGGTTATGTGTTCAACAAGCCTGATGATATTGTACTGACCTCATCCGAGCTGAGAGCGCTACCCTATGCGAGTGCCTATATCAAGGTGGGCGATCTCCCCCAGGCGTTGGTTGTACTGGCATATGTCAATGGTTCGCGCATGTCATGGATGAGCGCCGATGGTGTGATGTTTGTGACCCAGCATGGGCGCTTGATTAAAACGGTGGGTTTGCCAAATGATTTGCGCTATCTGGGCAGTCTGGATAAGGATCCGCTGAAGACTTCCCGGTTAGACAAGACACCCTCGATGGTGTGGTATAGTGTCGCTGAGTGGTCGAAAAAATACACCAGTGGCTATCCCTTGAGTATGCATTACACGCAGATGGGGAATGAGGTTCTGAATATTATGGACCGCCCCTATAAAACGACGATTGTAGAAGAGCATGTCGTTACCGCCCCGAATGAAGAGCGATGGCTGAATCATTTCTGGATCGATGAGCAGACAGGTCAAGTTCGTAAATTCCAGCAGCAATTAGGCCCTTCCTTGCCAATGATCGAAATGACATTCCTTAAGCCCTATTCATCATGAAAATAATATATAGCTTATTGCTCGCAACCTTGGGGGCTGCCCCCGTTATGGCAGAAGTGTCCGTGTCTGTTTGGTGGCAAGGTCAACCGACAGCAACAATGACTCATCCCCAGTCCATGCTGTTGAGTGACGCGTTGTTAAACTCGGCAGTCTCTCAGTACGATAATTATTGGCCTGTCGCTCATATTTCTACTCCTGCGCGCCAAAAAGACATTGAGTATCAACAGCAAGCCGTGCTGAAGGATCTCAGATTGCTGGCAACGTACTGGCAGCAGCATGATGAAGCTGAGCTCGCCCATGCCGCTTTACAGTTGAATCAACAGTTACAGCAGTTGCATTTGACAGGGCGTTTCGAATTGCCTGTGGATCCGGATATCAGCCTGGTGCCATCAGGTGCCAACCCCGTATTGCAGGGGGACTATCAGCTGTATCTTGCCCCTCGCCGTTCGCAAATCTATCTGGCCGGCTTGATTGGTCGCCCTGGCGAGGCCCCGGTTTTGCCTGCGGCAGGGCTGAGAGAGTACTGGAAAAAGCTGGATCGCTTGTCCGGAAGTGATGACACCGGCGCGTATCTGATTTCCCCCAGTGGCAAATCTGAGTGGATCCCCGTTGCCATCTGGAATGAACGCCATGTTGAAGCCATGCCTGGCGCCACTCTGTTTGTCGGTTTTGCTCCGAGTGTGCTGCCTGAGCAATATACAGACTTGAATACACGCATGTTGACGTTGTTAGCGAATCGGATGCCCAAATGACCTATCCAAGACTCTCACTGATTGCCCTGCTGGTATCCTTTGCAACACACGCTGATGCCGACATTTTTGAGCCGTTGGGTCCATCACAAAGTGACTTCGGCGGCGTTGGCTTGCTGCAAATGCCAACCGCCAGAATGGCCAAGACGGGTGAATTCAGTGCCAATTATGTTGATGATGATCAGTACCGTCGCTGGTCTATGTCAGTGCAGCCGTTCGACTGGCTTGAAGCCACTTTGCGTTATACCGACGTAAGAACTCGCCTTTATAGTGCAAACTCCGGATTCAGTGGTGACCAGACTTACAAAGACAAGGGCATGGATGTCAAAGTCAGGTTGCTGGAAGAGTCTACCTGGATCCCGAATCTCTCTCTGGGTTTTCGTGACCTGATGGGGACGGGGCTGTTTGACAGTGAGTACATTGTCGGCAGCAAGCGTGTTGGCCCGTTTGATTTCACCCTTGGTATGGGCTGGGGAAATATGGGGGAGAGCGGGAACATTACCAATCCTTTTTGCGAGTGGAAAAATGATTGGTGTTCACGAGATAATGGTTATTCCAGCGGTGGTGGCAAATTTGAAACAAAAAATATGTTCCACGGTAATGCTGCCTTGTTTGGGGGGGTTGAATACCAGACACCTTGGCAGCCACTTCGCCTGAAGCTGGAATATGATGGCAATGATTACAGCAATGAATTTGCCGGGAAGATTGATCATTCATCTCCTATCAATATAGGTGCTGTTTATCGTCTTTTTGATTACATGGACACTCATCTTAGTTATCAGAGGGGAAATACTCTGATGTGGGGTGTTACTCTTCGGACCAACTTTAATGATTTACGTCAGAATCATTTAGATGAGCCTCGCCCTGTGTATACCGCTGAAAAGGCCCCGATAGACTCGTCACACGTTGATTGGCCTGTCATGGCCGGACAGTTTGAAAGCAATGCTGGTTGGAATACAGCATCACTTTATAGTGACCAGTCCACTGTAACCTTGCTGGGTCAACAGCACAAATATAGGGACCAGCAAGAAGCGATCGATCGTACTGCTCTGGTTGCGATTAATCATCTGCCTGACACTGTCGAAGAGTTGAGAGTCATTGAGCGCCAGCGAGATTTCCAGTTGCAAGAGACGGTGATTGATCTCGACTCTGTGCGAAAGGCGAACCAGCCCCAGGTTCTTGGGCAGGAGGCAGTGGTAGAAGAGCATCAAAAAGTACCTGCTCCTGTTCAGGGAACGCTCCGTTACCAATCTGAACCAGAGTGGTTCTCTTATTCATTTGACCCGGCCCTGACGCAATCTTTTGGTGGTCCTGAATCATTTTATATGTATCAGATAGGCATTAATGCCAACAGTGAGCTGCGTCTTTCCGATAAGGATTGGTTACAGGGTACGTTGTTCTTCAATATTGCGAACAATTACGACAAATTTAATTACAAAACACCACCTGCCGACACGGATGCGTTACCGAGAGTACGCACTTGGGTGAGAGAGTATGTCGACTCTTCCAATATTCTGCTGAACAACCTCCAGTTAACACATATGGAGCAATTTGGTCAGGAGTGGTACGGCCAGGCATACGGCGGCTATCTGGAAATGATGTACGCCGGTGTCGGGGGAGAGGTGCTTTATCGTCCTTTCGGTCAGTCATGGGCTCTGGGTCTGGATACCAACTGGGTCAAGCAGCGTGATTGGAACAACACCCTGAAGATGGCTGATTACGACGTTGCTACGGGTCACTTGACTGGCTATTGGCAGTTGCCTTTCATGGACAATGTCACTGCCAAGGTAGCTGTCGGGCGTTATCTGGCTGGTGACCTGGGGGCCACGTTTGATTTCTCCAAGCGCTTTGACTCCGGGATTGTGATGGGGGCATACGCAACCTTGACGGATGTGTCGGCCGAAGAGTATGGGGAAGGCAGTTTTACCAAAGGTATCTACATCACGATTCCCTTTGACTTGATGTTGATTCGTCCCACAACATCCAAGGGAACAATTGGATGGGTTCCTCTGACAAGAGATGGGGGGCAGATGCTCAGCCGTAGCCATACCTTGTATGACATGACCGAACGCCTGCCGCTGTAAGGCTCTTCTCGGTATTGATTCGTTAGTCTAATGAGCCGTGATAGTGTTTTCGCTGTCACGGCTTTTTTTATGCATGATGAGGCATAAATGGGAAGAGAGTGCAGTTTGGTTCAAAAGGTTTTTTGGGGAACATCAGTCTTGTACTGGTTGCTTGGCATGCATTTTTTCATGCACAACCCGGGCGGGGCAGGGCTCTATCTGCCGTTCAATGCCTGGGGCTGGATCTTCGCCAGCCTGGTGATGGCCCTGGGGCTGTGGCATGTGACCCTCAGCCAGCGACTGGTGGTCTCGCCGCTGCTGACTGCCCAGTGGCTGGGGGGGATCTTGTTGTTGCTGCCCATGGCCTATCCGGGGTTCGAGCTCAAGGACTATGCCATTCCCCGGCTGCTGGGGCTGTTTGCCGGCCTGCTGTTTCTGGCAAGCCTCTATCAGTGGCGATTCGGCCGCGAGGCGCGAGACAGGCTGCTCTATCTGCTGCTGGGGGCCGTCGCCATCGAGGCGCTGCTCGGCCTGGTGCAGTATTACCTGCTGGTGCCGGGCAACTGGATTGGGTACGACACCCAGACCAACCGCCCCTATGGCATCTTCCAGCAACCCAACGTGATGGCGAGCTTCATGGCGACCGGCCTGTCACTGGCCATCTGGCTGGAGCTGCGCGGTGATGCCAACCCCTGGCTCAAGGGGTTGCGCTATGGGGTGATCCTGGCCACTTCCCTGCTGCTGGTCATCTTGCAATCGCGGGTTGGGCAACTGGGCGGCATGATGGCTCTCTTGTTGCTGTCTGCCCAGTTGGGTCGTGAGCGGCTGCTGGGCAGGATGCTCGCGCTGGTAGCGCTGGGCATCTTGATCGGGCTGGCTTCGCAATACCTGATGGCCGGAGCCAGACGAGGGCTGGAGATCTACCAGTCCGGCGGCATGCGCTCCATCTATTGGCCCTACGCCGCCAAGCTGATTGCCCAGATGCCCTGGACCGGTTGGGGCTATGGCAGCTTCGAGTCGGTGTTTCTCCATCATTACATGGCCGACAAGGCGCTGAACTCGGCCATGGTGCAGATTGAGTACAACCTGGATCACCCCCACAACGAGTTTCTCTACTGGGCGGTGGAAGGGGGTCTGGCACCCATGCTGGGCATGGTGCTGATGGGCGGGGCCCTGCTGTGGCGTCTGAGCCGGGCGGGCTGGGTCAAGGGCGCCGCCTTGCTTGCATTGCTGACCCCCATCTTGCTGCACACCCAGACCGAGTACCCCTTCTACCACGCCATCGCTCTGTGGTGGGCGCTGCTGCTGCTCCTGTATGCGATGGATGCGGAGGTGGAGGAGCAAGACTACGGCAACTGGCGCGACCATCTGTGCCGCCCCTGGTTGCTGCTGCGCTTCATGGCCATCGCCATTCCCCTGATTGTCATCCCCTTCATGCTGACCGCCATGCATACCGCCTGGGTGGTGACCAAGTATGAGCGGGGCGGTTACAAGCAGCCTGCGCTCCTGCTCGACATCGTCAACCCCATGGCCTGGCTGACCCGTGTGGAGTTCGACGTGAACGCGGTGCGCCTCATGGTCGGTCTGCAGGCCAACAACAAGGCGGAGCTTGAAGCCTACCTCGACTGGGGGCAGGCCTTTGTGCGCCATACCCCGAGGGCCAACATCTACGCCAACATGGTGATCGCCCTCAATGCCCTCGGGCGCACGGCGGAGGCGGACAACCTGCGGGCAAGCGCCCTGATGCTCTATCCGGGTGAGCCTTTGCTCACCGTGTCGGCCGCAAGAAAGGTGGCCGCGACCCTGGAGCGCAAGCCCTCTTCGTGAGGGCCGTCTCAACCTGTCTACCATCACGGCCGCCTTTGCGGCCGTGATGGTTTTTGTGCCCGCCTCGTTGAAGTGGGAGGGGGCTGGTTGCCAAAGAGGTTCCCGGCCATCCGTTCACCTCGCCCGCGCACCGCGACCGTTTTGCTGTACAAGGTTGCAGCAAGGGTTTCATCGGCTCGCAAAAATGGGGTTATCTGCTGGACGGCGCAAGCGCCTTGGTTAAGATAACCGTCTTAACGTCTTGTTTGGCAAGGGAGTATGACATGGAGATAGTACTAGGCCCATTAGAGGCCCGCGTGATCGGCTGCCTGATTGAGAAAGAGATCTGCACGCCGGATCAGTACCCTCTCTCGCTCAATGCACTGGTCAATGCCTGCAACCAGAAGAGCAACCGGGAACCCGTGCTGGAGCTCGCCGAGCTGGATATTCGTGCCGTGATCGACGAGCTGATCCGCCGCCGTCTGGTGGTCAATACCGCCGGTTTCAACGCCCGGGTGCCCCGCTATCAGCATCGTTTCTGCAATACCGAGTTCGGCGAGCTGAAGTTCTCGGCCCAGGAGCTCGGCATTATCTGCGAACTCTTGCTGCGTGGCCCGCAGACCCCGGGTGAGCTGCGTTCGCGCACCAACCGGCTGTGCAGCTTTGACGATGTGACCGAAGTGGATGCCGTGCTGGCCACCCTCATCGAACGGGGGCCCTATGTGGTCAAGCTGCCCCGTGAGCCGGGCAAGCGGGAATCCCGCTACGCGCACCTGTTCAGTGGCGAGGTGGATCTGCAGGCGCTGGCCGACGCAGCGCCCGCTGGCAACCTTGTGTCACCGGCGGCAGACAGACTGGCAGCGCTCGAAGAAGAGGTCGAGCACCTCAAGGGGCAGTTGCAGGGGGTGGAAGCCCGTCTGGCCCGGCTGGAAGGCTGAGCCAACAATCTGGTTCCAGAAGGCGCTGCGGCGCCTTTTTTGATGACCGAGCCCCTCCTGCGGCCCGTTGCCCGGTGGCAGGGGCGAGTGCCCTGTCAGCCCTGTCGCTCGCGTACCCATCAAAGGCGCCAGCTTTTTTGCACTATTTCGCGCTTAAGGGTCGAGCCGCCGCCGCTTTCCCGTTAAAATTCCGCCTTTGCACTTGCCCGTGAGTTCTGATGTCAGCCTTCACCCTCTCTTCAGATTGCCATGCCCTGCTGTGCGAGCTGCATTTGCAGCGCGCCGCCAGCACTCGTTACCTGCAAGACACCCTCTATGCCCCGGGCGCACCCGGGCGTGCGCTGCTCGACACCCTCGAACAGTTGCAGCAGTGGGGGCTTGTCCGTCAACGAACGGAGCAGCAGTGGAGTCTGACGGCAGAGGGAACCCTGACCCTGATCCTGGCGGTGCGTGCGGGGGAGTGCCCCATGCCGCAGTGGTCCCGCATCCCCTCGGTCACGGGCCTGGAGCGGGCACAGGAGGTGGTGCGCGAGCTCTGTCTGGGGGAGGCGGGGCAGATCCCGGCCTATTACCAGAGTGCCGAACTCCTGAGCCTCCTGGATCTCGCCGATGCTCACCGCCTGCTGGCAGGCTCCAGCCCCGCCTGGCAGGCCCTGCTGCTCGAGCACTTCGCCCTGCAGGCCCTGCTTGATGCTGAGCCTGACGAGGGCTGGCCGCTGGCAACGCTGGTCGCCTCCTGCTCCCCGGCGCTCTCTGGCCAGATCCAGGCTCGCGCCCAAGAATGGGAGTGGCTCTGCGGCCCCTTTGGCGGCGAGGTAACCACTCACTGGCCTGCACTGCAACAACTGGCGCAGCAGGGGGATGAGCAACCCCTGGCCGAGCGGCTGCTGGGCGCGCTTGGCCAGTGGCAGGGGCAAGAGGCGTCGCCCTGGCCCCGGATGTTCAGCGCCCTGCTCTGGCTCGGCTGGTTGCAACAGGCAGATCCGGTGCAGGGGAGCGAGCAGCGCAAGAAGTGGCAGCGCAGTCTGGGCAATCACTCCCCCCTGCTGGCCGATCTGCTGGGGCAGTGGGCCGGTGATCGCCACGGCCAGGCGGTCGGCCTGTTCGATACCCTGCAACTGCCGCTGGAGGAGCTCCACTGGGGTTACCTCTGGCTCGATCTCTGCGCCCTGGCGCGCCATGGCGAGCAGAGCCCCCAGGTGACCATCTTGCACAAGTGGGACCTCTCTCACGTGCTGGACGCCGAGCCCCGGCATCGCCTGATGGTCTTCTGCCAGGATCTGCTGCGACTCCTGCTTGGCCGGGAGGCCGCCCATTGGCCCCTGCGCGCGTTGCGTCCTGCTCAAGGAGAGGAAGAGGATGCCACCGAGGGGGAAGGCAAGGCCCCCGCCTCGGCAAGCTGGCTCAACTGGCTGCAGGGATTGGGACGCTCGAGTGGGGTGCGCAAGCCTCGGGAGCGGCTGGTCTGGCTGCTCCACGCGGAGGGGCCAGAGCTTGAGTGCAAGATCCAGAAGCAGAGTACCAAGGGGGAGTGGACCGCCGGGCGAAGGGTCGATCCTGCCCTGCTTTCCACCCAGTACGCCAGCCTGCTGGATGAGGCGGACTGGGCACTGGTGCGTACCCTGCCGCGCAACATGGACAAGCTGCCCCGGGATGCCTGGGTGCCCCTGGCAAACCATCCTCGTCTCTTCAATGCCAAGGGGCAGAAGCTGCAACTGGCCGTCAGCGCCCCCCTGCTGCAACTGGTACAGAGCGGGGAGGGCATGAGTGCCAGACTACATCCTGCTCCCGCCGCCCGCGGTGCGCACATCGTCCCTCTGGCTCAGGATTTGTGGCAGCTTATTCTGACACCGCAGGCGCTGCTGGACAGACTACCGGCCCTGGAGGCCATTCCGGCATTGCCGCCGGCCGGGCTCGAGGAGCTGCAACGCACGCTGGATGCGATCCCCGATCTCCCCTGGCACAGCCAGGTGGCGGGCCTCAGGGGCAATGCCGAGCTGGCCCCCTGGCCCGGCGTTCCCTCCGTCCTGCTCGACTGGCAGGAGGGGCAGCTCGTGGTCCAGCTGGTGACCCGGGATGGGGACCTGCCTCCCTTGCCTCTGGGCAAGGGGGAGGCCATTGTGCGCCAGGGTATCCTGGAGTATCACTACTGGCAGCGGGATCTGGCTGCCGAGAAGGACGAGGCCCAGCGCCTTCGCAACCAGTTGCCCATCGGCCTGCCCGGCAACGAGTGGAAGCTGGACGGGGAGCAGGCGCTCACCCTGGTCAACGCCCTGCCCGAGCTGGTGGACGCCGGTGTGGTGGTGCACTGGCACCAGGACAGCGCCCGCCTCAAGAGCCTCGATGAAGAAGCCCTGAGCCTGCGTATCGAGCGGCGTCAGGACTGGTTCCAGGTGGAAGGAGAGCTCTCGCTGGACGAGCATCAGATCCTCGATCTTCGCCTCATCCTGCGACAGCTGACCCCGGGCCAGCGCACGGTGCAGCTCGACGATAAGACCAGCCTGATGCTGAGCGACAAGCTGGTTGAACGTCTCACCGTGCTTGGCGCCATGCTGGACGACGAGCAGCGCATCAACAACAAGCTGGCCTATCCGCTGGCCCGCCTGCTCTCCGTCATCACCACCGAGGGGGATGCCGCCTGGCAGAACCTTCAGCAGGAGTGGCAGCAGGAGGTGAGCTGTCCCCCCGAGCTGCTGACGGCGCTGCGGGACTATCAGAAGGAGGGGGTACGCTGGATGGCTACCCTGGCCCATCACGGCTTTGGCGCCTGTCTGGCCGATGACATGGGCCTTGGCAAGACCTTGCAGGCCCTCATCGTGCTGCGCATGCGCCAGCACCTGGGCCCGGCGTTGGTGGTGGTGCCCAAGTCAGTGGTCACCAACTGGCAGGAGGAGGTGGCCCGCTTTGCCCCCGAGCTCGAGGTGGTGGTGTTCGACCATCCCGCCGAGCGGGAGACCCTGATCCAGGGGGCCAGGGCCGGACAGATCGTCCTGGTCAACTACGGCATGCTCGGCAGTCTCTCCCAGGCGCTCAAGTCCCGCCGCTGGTCGAGCATGGTGCTGGACGAGGCACAGCAGATCAAGAATGCCGGTACCCAGCGCGCCAAGCTGCTGTTCCAGCTCGACGGGGATTTTCGTCTCGCCCTCTCCGGCACCCCCATCGAAAACCATCTGGGGGAGCTGTGGAGCCTGTTCAGCTTCATCAACCCCGGCCTGCTCGGGAGCCTCGGGGAGTTCAAGCGCCGCTTTGGCAAGGCGGTCAAGGATCCACAGCACATGGCGATGCTGCGGGCGGTGATCAGCCCCTTCATCCTGCGCCGCCTCAAGCAGCAGGTGCTGACGGAGCTGCCGGACAAGACCGAGATCATCCATCACATCAGCCTCTCTCCCGAGGAGCGTCAGCTCTACGAGGCGACCCGGCGCGAGGTGGTGCAGCAGGTGCAAAGCGCCGATGGCCGTGCCCTGATGCATGTGCTGAGCGGCCTGACCCGGCTGCGCCGACTCTGCTGCTCCCCCCAGCTGGTGATGCCGGAGTGGTCCCAGACCAGCAGCAAGCTGGACGAGGCGATGGCGCTGCTGGACGAAGCCATCGATGGTGGCCACCGGGTGCTGGTGTTCAGCCAGTTTGTCGATCTGCTGAGCCTGCTGCGCAGCCGTATCGAACAGCGGCAGTGGGACTACTGCTATCTGGATGGGGGCTGCTCGGCCAAGTCCCGTCAGGAGTCCATCCTTCGTTTTCGCCACGAAACGGTGCCACTCTTCCTCATCAGCCTCAAGGCGGGGGGGACGGGCCTCAACCTGACCCAGGCCGACACCGTGCTGCACCTCGATCCCTGGTGGAACCCGGCGGTGGAGGATCAGGCGAGCGATCGGGCGCACCGCATGGGCCAGACCCAGCCGGTGACCGTCTATCGCCTGGTGTGCGAGCAGACGGTGGAGGAGAAGATAGTGGCGCTGCACGACGAGAAGCGGGCACTGGCCGACGGCCTCCTGAGCGGCCAGTCCGAGGTGAAGGGGCTGGATGTGGAGAGCCTGCGGGCACTGCTGATGAGCTGACGGCGATGGGCTGTCGCCCGATGTGACAAGGGGAGCATCACGGATGCTCCCCTTGTCGTTTGTGGCGGTGCCGAGCCTGCGCTACCCCTGATAGAGGTAGAGGTGCAGCCGCTCTATAATGGGGTCACCGCCAATCTTGCGATCCCGGCGTGCCTGGCGCAGCTTGGGCGGGTAGTGGCCCAGATGGGTGACGGCCGGCTGGGTATCGGAGCAGAGCAGCAGGGGAAGGCTCGCCTTGATCTGCTGCTTGCGGGGCTCCCGGTCCTGCCAGAGCAGGTTGATCATGGGGTGGGTCTTGACCGGCCTGCGGATCCGCAGGGCGGCATCCGCCGGCAGGCGGCGAATGTCGTATACCTCCTGATCCACCATCTTGCTCCACTCTTCGTTGTCAAAGAGCGCCGGTACATACCGGCGGCTTCGCTCCAGCATCTCCAGTACCTGCTCCCGGCTGAGGCGGCTGATGCTCTGCTTGTCGGCCCAGGTGAAGCCCAGCGAATGGAGATCCCCCTGAAGCCAGGTCAGCTTGCGATAGACCTGCAGGGTGATGACACCGGGCAGGGCGCTGTGCACCAGCTCGAACTTCTCGTCCCGCCCGCCCGCCGCCTGCACCATGGCCTTGAAGGCGAGCTTGTGCGCGTTGATCTCCTCGATGACGGGGGCCAGCTCCCTGGCGCAGGCGGCAGGAAAGCGCAGCCAGCCGGGCAGACGGTGGGTCGCCTTGGTGGAGCAGCCGGGGCGGGCGCTGTGGTCCTGAAAGGCTGCGAGGGTGGCGGCCAGGGCCGCCTCGCCCGAGAGATAGCCCACCTCGATGGCCTCGATGGGCTCATGCTCTTCCCCCTGGGCCACGGCCGGGAGGGGATAGACATGAGCCTCCAGCAGCTCGAGCTGGCCCAGTTGCCGGGCAAGGCGTGCCAGCGACGCCTCCAGCAGGGCCATCTGTTGACGCAGGGCGGCGGTGGGGGTAAAGGTGTCCATCGGCAGATCCTGTGTGTGTGCCGCTCCCCTGTTCAGCATGATATTGGGGCAGTGTGGGGAGGCAGCATGATAAACTACTGTATAAATAACCATACCAGTATGATGGCAGGGTGCCAAGTGTCCGGTGCCACCCTGACGATGGGGGTGACATGGGGGCATCCGGTTCAGGTTGCCTGTTCGTATCTTTTTGTTAAATAACGATCTTGTTGCGATCTATTTGTTAACAAACCCTGGTGACCGAGAGTTTGCAACCTGCTGACTCGGCGTCGTGCCGTGCATAGCTAGCGTGGGAAAGTGCATAGTTAGAAGTGGGTGGCGCAGGAGAAAATGCTGTCAGGCTGCCAGGGGGAAAGTTTCTGCATTATTTCATTTTAAAATCATATGGTTATGGTTATTGCCCTGGCGATATCAACCATTACTTTTACTAATGTCATGTATCAAAATTCGTCAATTGAGGCACCTCCCCGCCCTGACTAAGCTTTGCGCATCAAATCCGAGCCTTGCGCAGAACGAGAGAGAGGAGCCATATCATGGCCAACATGACTTATACCGAAGCCGGTTACCAGCATTCCAGCGAATCGAATCTGGTTGCTCGCGTCAAGATGACCGTCCTGACCTGGCTGGAACGCAGCCGCAGCCGTCGCCAGCTCTCCGAGCTGCCCGCCTACCTGCTCAAGGACATCGGTCTGAACGAAGCCGACCGCTATCAAGAGACCACCAAGCCGTTCTGGCGTGGTTGATCAGCCGGGCATGGATGCCTTGTTTTTCTGCTGATCCCAGGGGCATGCTGCCCACCCGTCTGCCGAAGGCATGCTGTCTTCACCTGCCGATACCCGTTCACCACTTTCCCTCTCCCGTGTTTCCCCCCGCTTGATCCTGTTGCATGAGTTGTCACTCATTCTCGCCATTTTTGTATCCTTACTGTTTGAATTTGTTTAAAAACTGATTTTAAGCCCGGTTGCCTTGCGTATAATCCGGCCATGGCATTCCAGACTAAAGGGTGAGACGGATGATTCCCCAGCATGACTTTTTGGCCCTGACGCGCCGCCATGAGTGGCAGCTCGAGCCTTTCGCCTTCAATCTGACCAACGGTACCCGGGTGAGCGTGTGGGATACCGGCGTGATCTGCCTGGAACCCGCTTCCGAGGCGGGGCAACCCGGGCACAAGGACATCGTCCTCTCCTGCGGCATCCACGGCAACGAGACAGCCCCCATCGAGATCTGCAACCGGTTGCTGACCCGGTTGCTCGCAGAGGAGCTCAAGGTTCGTCACCGGGTGCTCTTCCTCTTTGGCAACCCTGCCGCCATGAACCAGGGGGTGAGGGAGGTGGAAGAGAACATGAACCGCCTCTTCTCGGGCGCCCACAGCAAGGGGGAGGGGCTGTGCAACCGGGAGCGCATCCGCGCCATGCGTCTGGAGCAGTATGTGAGCCGCTTCTTTGCCGACTCGGCCAGGCCCCGTTACCACTACGATCTCCATACCGCCATTCGCGGCTCGCGCCACGAGAAGTTTGCCGTCTATCCTTTTCCCCACGAACGCCCCCACTGCAAGGAGCAGGTACGTTTCCTCGGTGCCTGCGGCGTGCGCACCATACTACTCTCGAGCGGCCCGACCACCACCTTCAGCTATTACAGCTCGCACCAGCACGGCGCCCATGCCTTTACGGTGGAGCTGGGCAAGGTGCGGCCCTTCGGTGAAAACGACATGACCCGCTTCATCGAGGTGCGCCAGACATTGCAGGAGCTGGTGACCCAGGATGAGGTGGCCCTCGAGCCATGGCGAGCCGATGACTTCACCCTTTTTGCCATAGATCGGGTGATCAACAAGCAGTCGGAGCAGTTCCGCTTCCTGTTTGCCAGCGATGTGGACAATTTCACCGAATTTCCCCAGGGTTTTGTGCTGGCAGAAGATGGGGATCGGCAATACAGGGTAGAGAAACCGCGGGAGGCGGTGGTCTTCCCCAACGCCAACGTGGCCATCGGACAGCGCACCATGTTGCTGGTGGTACCCACCCGTTTGTGGGAGTGAATTGACGCCTTTTTGTCATGCTGATCCTGCGCCACGGGCGGTGGCAAGCAGCATGGCGGTGATGGGTATGATCCCGAACTCGATATGACAGGGAGCCTGAACAGGCTCCCTTCTTTGTTTATGCTCGCCGAAAATTCCGATTACCTTCGAAAATAAAAGAAGTTTCTACTGGTCTTACCTGGATGAATCTCGTTGCCCTTTGGTTAACATGTTGTTTACATTTTAAATGTCACCTCATGGTGGTGACGCTGACAACGGCAAGGAGCCAGTTATGACCCATGTCGACATCCCCTTCCTTCGTTACCTCGATGAGGAGGGGCGCCCGGTCGCGACACTGCCGACCTGGCTGGACAAGGCGATGCTGCACACCTTCTACCGCAACATGGTGATGGTGCGCAGTTACGACAAGAAAGCGATAGCACTGCAGCGAACCGGCAAACTCGGCACCTTTCCCTCCCATCTCGGGGCGGAAGCGGTGGGGATCGGGGTCGGGCTCGCGATGCAGCCAGAGGATGTCTATGTGCCCTACTACCGGGACATGCCCACTCTCTACGTGAGGGGCGTGCCCATGGAGCAGAACCTGCAGTATTGGGGCGGCGATGAACGGGGCAGCGTCTTCTACAAGGCCGATGGCGAGTTGTCGGAAGACTTGCCCATCTGCGTTCCCATCGCCACCCAGATCACCCATGCTGCCGGCATCGCGGCCGCCTTCAAGCTGCGCAACCAGCCCAGGGTCGCCGTGGTGACCATCGGCGATGGCGGCACCTCCAAGGGAGACTTTCTCGAGGGGCTCAACTGTGCCGGTGTCTGGCATCTCCCCATGGTGATGATCATCAACAACAACCAGTGGGCCATCTCGGTGCCGCGCAAGTTGCAGTCGAGCGCGCCCACCCTGGCCCAGAAGGGCATAGGGGCCGGGGTGCGCAGCCTCCAAGTGGACGGCAATGACGTGGTGGCGGTCTATGAGGCGACCCGCGCCGCCGTCGAGCGGGCTCGCAGCGGCAAGGGGCCGACGCTCATCGAAGCCGTCAGCTACCGGCTCGGGGATCACACCACCGCCGATGATGCGACTCGCTATCGTGACGGCGCCGAGGTGGAAGCGGCCTGGGCCAGGGAGCCGGTCAAGCGGCTGCGCCAGTTCATGTTTGAACGGGGCTGGTGGGACGAGCAGCAGGAACAGGCGCTGCTGGCAGAGGCGGGCCGGGAAGTGGAACGCGCCGTTGCCGCCTACGAGGCCATCACGCCCCAGGCGCCGGAGACCCTGCTCGATTACCAGTTTGCCGAGCTGCCGAAGGCCTATCTTGCCCAGCGCAAGCGCATCATCGCCAAGGGCATGCAGCAGAGCGGGGAGGGACTATGAGCGATATCACGCTGCTCGAAGCGATCAATCTGGCATTGCACCACGAGATGGCACGCGATCCTGATGTGGTGGTACTGGGGGAGGATGTGGGGGTCAACGGCGGTGTGTTTCGCGCCACTGTGGGGCTTCGCGATAAATTCGGGTTCAAGCGAGTTATCGATACGCCGCTGGCCGAAGGACTCATCGCCGGGGTGGCGGTGGGCATGGCGACCCAGGGGCTCAAACCCGTGGCCGAATTCCAGTTCCAGGGCTTCATCTTCCCGGGCATGGAGCAGATCATCTGCCAGGCGGCACGGATGCGAAACCGGACCCGTGGCCGCGTCACCTGTCCCATCGTTTACCGCTCCCCCTACGGCGCCGGCATCCATTCACCCGAGCACCACAGCGAGAGCGTCGAGGCCCTGTTTGCCCATATCCCCGGGCTGCGGGTCGTGATCCCTTCGAGCCCGAAGCGGGCTTACGGCCTGCTGCTGTCGGCCATTCGGGATCCGGATCCCGTGATGTTCTTCGAGCCGGATCGCATCTATCGCTCCATGAAGTCGGATGTGGTGGATGACGGCGTCGGCCTGCCGCTGGATGTCTGCTTCACCCTGCGTCCCGGCCGGGACATCACTGTGGTGGCCTGGGGTGCCTGCATCCAGGAAGTCATGCGGGCGGCGAACCTGCTGGCGGAGCAGGACATCCAGTGCGAGGTGCTGGATCTTGCCACCATCAAACCCCTGGACATGGAGAGCATCCTGACCTCGGTACGCAAGACCGGGAGGCTGCTGGTGGTACACGAAGCCTGTGGCAGTTTCGGGGTGGGTGCCGAAATCGTGTCCCAGGTGACCGAAGAGGCGATGACTGCCCTCAAGGCGCCGCCAAGACGCCTCACCGGCGTGGATGCCGCCGTCCCCTACTATCGCAACGAGGAGTATTACCTCATCACCGAGCAGGAGATCGCGCAGGCGGCTCGGCAACTGATGGAGAACCAGTGGCTATGACGCTCGACAGGTACGGATACGCAAGTGCCAGGGCCACAGGGCTCCATGGTGTCTGTCAATGTTTGGTGATGTCCCAGCAGAGGGAGAGCAGGTCATGAAATTTTTCAAATTGCCGGATCTGGGCGAAGGACTGGCCGAGGCCGAGATCGTCGAGTGGAAGGTGAGCGCCGGTGATACGGTGCAGGTAGATCAGGTACTGCTGTCGGTGGAGACAGCCAAGGCGCTGGTGGATGTGCCCTCACCGGTGGCCGGGGTCATCGCCAGATTGTGCGGGCAGGAGGGGGACATCCTCCACATCGGGGCACCGCTGGTGGAGTTTGAAGGGGGCGAGGATGACGGCACCGTCGTTGGCAAGGTCAGCGCCCATCAGCAGCATATCGAGGATCATTTCGTGGTGGGGGCCATGGCGCCCGGCGGCACGCTGGTGCAAGCCATGCCAGCGGTCCGTCTGCTGGCGCAAAAACTGGGGCTGGACATCGACAAGGTCAAGGGAACCGGCAGCGCTGGCATGGTGACCGAGCAGGATGTGCAACAGGCGTTCGAGGCCCAGCAGGAGAGCGGCAACGAATTCCTGAAAGGCTCGCGCCGGGCCATGGCCAAGGCGATGGAGCTCTCGCACCGGACTGTGGTTCCGGTGAGCATCACCGACGAAGTGGACTTGCGCCACTGGCGCCCGGATGAAGATGTGACGGTGCGCCTCATCAAGGCGATCGGCGTGGCGTGTCGGGCCGAACCCTCCATGAACGCGTGGTTTGACGGAGAGACCCTGTCGCGGCGCCTGTTCAGGGAGGTCAACGTGGCCATTGCGGTCGACTCCAGACATGGGCTCTATGTGCCCGTGATGGAGAACGTGGCAGAGCGGGACCAGGCTGACATACGGCAGGGACTGGATCGGATGATCGCCGATGTGAAAGCCCGTGCCGTACCGCGGGAAATGTTGCAGGGGGCGACCATCACTCTCACCAACTTTGGCGCCATCGCTGGCCGTTACGCCAGCCCCATCGTCACACCACCCCAGGTGGCCATCATAGGAGCGGGCAAGTTGTTCGAGAAGGTGGTGTTCATCCACGGCGAGGCGCGCCCGGTGCGTGCACTCCCTCTGTCGATGACGTTTGACCACAGAGCCTGCACCGGTGGAGAGGCGGCTCGCTTCCTCAAAGCCCTGGTTCAGGCACTGGAGTCGGCACAGGTCTAAACCGCTGTACCCCGCCGCTGGCGGGGTACAAATTTGTTTGCGTAATCGACAAAGGCACGTATAATCTCAACCAGCTTGAAAGGGCGATAGTTATGTCAATGAATATGATGTTTTACATCTTTTCCTGTTGTTCATAAGTAATCCCGTTTTTTGAGCTTTACCCGCTGAAAAGCATAAGTAATTATTTTGAATACAGGTTTAAAGATATGTCTAACATGATCACCGGTACCGTTAAGTTTTTCAACGAAACCAAAGGTTTTGGCTTCATCCAGCAAGAAAACGGCCCGGACGTTTTCGTTCACTTCAGCGCCATCCAAGGTAACGGTTTCCGTACCCTGGCTGAAGGTCAGCGCGTACAGTTCTCTGTGACCCAAGGTCAAAAAGGCCCGCAGGCTGAGAACGTAACTGCTCTGTAATTCTTGCAGAATTTAAGAAAGCCGTGGTACCTCTGGTGCCACGGCTTTTTGTTTTCATGGCTTCTCAATACGCGTCATGACCCTGCTCTCCTCCCTCTTGCTGACCGTGGCGTTGACCGGTCAGGCCAGCCCGCCAACGCCGGATCCTGCGGTGAATGATGCCGTGTCCGTGTGTCAACAGTTTGTACATGTTCGTCTGGGAAACGCGGTGAAACCCGATGAGATCAGGGTACAGCCGGTGCCAAAACGGGCGGGAGAGTGGCTGGTCGATGGCAAGATAAAAGGACCCGAAGGTCCTTTGCTGTTTGCTTGTCTGCTGCGACAAGGAGAGCGCTGGGAGTTGCTCAACTTCTCGCTCTGGGCACCACAACCGCTCAATTCGGCTTGAGTGCGACCAGCAGGTGTTGGAGATGCTCCAGCATGGTCATGCCGAAAGGGGTCAGATAGCCGCCATCTGCCGCGGTGATCAGGCCCTGGCTGTGCAGGCGCGCTGCCGCCTGGCAAAGCGCTTCCGACATGTCGCTGCGCAGCTTGATCCCCAGGCTCATGTTGGCCGGATCAAAACACGCCAGTATTTTCAGCTCATTCACAAAATCGTCAGAAACCTGGTTGATCCCACTCATGGATGCACTCCTTACGCTAAAGATGTATGCAACCTAGCATCCCCGGTGCCTCTTTAGTGGGCGCTGGCTCAAACAATTGGCCTTTATCGGGGCCGCTCTGGTTCAAACGCTGCTTTTTTGGACGCTATCTATCACCGGCCCGGCTGGACGCAAACGCCCCCAGCAAGGCAAACATGCTAGAATGGCACCCTCGTTCACCCTCATGACCAGGCGTGATGCCAGGTCATCTTGTTCAAGGCGCGTCTCATGATCACTGTTACTCTGGTCTCTCTGCTGCACTCTCTGGGTCCCCGTTTTCCTGTTTATGCTCCCTCCTTGCTGCTCCCTCTCCTGGCGCAACATCAAGGAGATCTCTGGCTGCCGGCCATTCGTGGGGAAGACGTGACAACCCTGCGCCAGCATGGCAAGAATGCCCAGAGTCTGGCTATCTTGTCGGCAGGCTGGTGCGAGTTCGCGGCCCAGAGCAAAGAGACGCCGGAGCTCGATGCGCTGGCAAGCTACGATGAGGAGATGCTGGACAACCTGCAGATGTACTGGCGCCACCCGAGCAAGATAAACAGCCCGATCACCGATAACCTGTTCGAGCTGCGCCGCGAGGTGGTGGACGAGGCCCATGACGGCAAGCTGGTTGCTGCCTGGAGTGCCGCCCAGCAAGCACGGCTTGAGCAGATCATGGTGGGGGTCGCTGCGGGGAGGGATCAGCTCTGCTTTGTGGAGGTGGAGTCCGCCTATTGGCTGAGGGAGCGACTGGGTGAGACCGCGGGACTCCGGCTGTTGACCCCCGAGCTGGGGTGAGGTGATGGAAAGACGGATGACCCATTACTCCTGCTGGACAAGGGGTCGGCAAGATGTGAACATGTCGCCCTTTATTGAACGAGAGACTTGACCGATGAGCTATGAACTTAGCGACACCGAGCGCAATGCCGCGCTGCAACTGAACGCCGATTACCGCTTTGATCACTTCATCAGCAAGCTGGTCGAGCACGAAGAGCTGTTTGTCCTGACCGACGAACACGGCGTCATGATGCTGACGACCGAAGAGGAAGACTGCATCCCGGTATGGCCGCATCCCGACTACGCCAAGGCCTGGGCCGAAGGGGAGTGGGCCGAGTGCAAGCCGCAGTCCATTACCCTCAAGGTGTGGCTGGATCGCTGGGTGGACGGCATGGAGCAGGATGATCTCTGCGTGGCCGTGTTCCCGACACCGGATCAGGAAGGCATTGTGCTGGACCCGGCCGACGTCGCCGATGCCATTGCGCAAAAGCAGGCCAAACGTGGCTGAATGCCCTCTGCCTGGTGCCATCCCGGTTGTAACAAAGACCCCGCCAATGTGCGGGGTCTTTTGTTTTGGGGCCGACGGTGCCAGCTGCCCTATTTTTGCTGGTAGGTGGTATCCGTGATGGTCACCGGCGGGAAGGTCTGCCCCTCTTTGATGGCGGCCCGGGTCTGCGCCTTTGCCGCTTCGTCAATCCAGAGCAGGCCGCCGAAGCTGTAACCCGAGTTGGAGCCGTCGAGGGGCCAGTAGAGCAAGTCGCTCTGGGGGGTTGCCGGCACCTTGGGCAGGCGTACCCAGCGCCAGGCGCCGGCCCGGGTATAGGGCACCTGATAGGCGGGGACGAAGCTGGCGAGCTCATAGAGTCGCTGCTGGATCTGGCGGGAGAGGTCGGCCTTCTTGCCGAAATCGAACGCCTTGTCGTATTGCTCCACCAGGGCCGAGATCCTGTCGTCATCGATGTTCATGATGTTGTTGGTCTGGGGCTTGTTGGCATTGACCCTGTGGAAGTGTTCCCAATAGGCGGGATAGCGACCGCCGCTCCAGGCCATCCAGGCACTCTGGTGTTTTTTCTCCAGCATGGATTTGAAGCCGGCAGACGCATCCATCAGATTGAGCTCGAGGTTGAGCCCCGCCTTTTTCGCCTCTTCCCGCAGCAGGGTGAGGCGCTGGGCATGCTCCGCCGTGGTGTAGGTGATGCTGAGGGAGAGGGGCTGGCCCTTGTCGTTTCGCAAGATGCCATCCGGTCCGGCCTTGGTGAAGCCCGCCTTGGCAAAGAATTCGCGAGCAAGGGTGGGATCGAAGGGGCGCGCCTTGAGGTCGGTATTGGTGAAATCTCCCTGGCCCGAGCCATAGGTGTTGAGACGCTGGTAGTCCCCCCGCAGCAGGGTCGCGATCATCTTGTCCAGGGCGAGGGCGTGCTGGATGCCGAGTCTGACGTCGAGATTGCTCAGCAAGGGATCGGCGGTATTGAGATAGAGCCCCATGGGGGGCTGAGGCGTCTGGTTGTAGAACCAGAGCCGCTCGATATAGCCCTTCTCGAATTCGGCGGTCTTGCTCTTGTCGTGCCACCAGTTGGGCATCACGAGGGGGAAGGTGTCGAGCTCACCGCGCAGGAAGTGCTGCCAGGCGATGTTCTGATCCCTGAGCACCTTGATCTCGATGCGATCCGGATTGAAGCGGTGCTGGAAGTAGCGCTCGTCGTTCCCCCACCAATCCTTGACCCGGTCGAAGGTAACCGACTTGCCCTTCTTGAGCTCGCCAATCTGGTAGGGGCCGGTGACCGGCAGCACCTTCCAGTTGTACTCCTTGACCCAGTTGGCGGTCAGCTTGATGGCGTGGCTGGGCTCCGGGGTGAAGGGGAGGGCTTCGAGCAGATCTTCCCGGCTCTTCTCGGTGCCGCTGGTGATGGCGAGGGTGTGATCGTCAAACTTGGTCACTTCGCTTATCTGGGTGCTGTAGTAGTTGTTGTACCAGGGGTCGTTGATCTCCTTGCTGCGCATCATCTTGAGGGTGAAGACCCAGTCGTCCGCAGTGACGGGCTGGCCGTCCGACCAGCGGGCCTTGGGGTTGATACGAAAATAGAGCGTCTTGTTATCCGCACCGAAAGCCCACTGATTGGCCAGCATGGGGATGGGATTGCGCGTCACGGGATGGGTGCTCAGGAGCGGCAGGTTGGTCTCGCGCACGTAGGCTGCAAAGCCGCCGTTGGAATCCGGCCCGTATTTGCGCAAGGTGAGCGGAAAGCTCGACATGAAATCCCGGAAGGTGCCGCCTCGCTTGGCCTCGGGGTCTGCATAAACGGGGTCGGTGTCGTTGCTCTCCCATTTGAGATCTGCCGGCAGGGTGGCACTCCAGCCGAACGGGCTCCAGCAGAAGGGGAGCAGCATGGCCGTGACCCGCATGATGCCTGGTAAAGAGGGGATGATCGAAAATGACGGATGACGCATGTCCTTGCTCTCCTGATGATGGCGTCCTGCCGAAATAACGGGGTGGGCCCAAGAGGGCCTGACCCATGATGGGAAGTTTCCCGGGCGAGGTCAATCCTCGGTTTGGGTCTTCAAGAAGCGCATCTTGCCCCCCAGCAGATGCACCACGAAGCCGAGCAGCACCAGACCCGAGCCCAGCCATTGCAGGGGAGTGGGGTGTTCATCGAGCAGCAGGGCGGCGGCCACCATGCCGACACAGGGAACCAGCAGGGAGAGGGGGGCAACCTGGGCCACCGGATAGCGCATCAGCAGCCTCCCCCACAGGCCATAACCGAGCCAGGTGGCGATAAACGAGAGATAGAGCACGCACAAGACGCCCTGCCAACGGATGTTGAGCAGGCTGCTCGCGATGAGTTCGGGCCCCTCGAACAGCCAGGAGAGCGCGAAGAAGGGCAGGATGGGCACCAGCCCGCCCCAGGCGACCAGGCTCGGCAGAGAGGTGCGATAGCGCAGACCTATCTGGCGATTGATGACGTTGCCAAGGCCCCAGCAGGCGGCTGCGCACAGCGTCAGCACAAACCCGATGAGGGTGAGGTTGCCCTCGCCATGGGTGGCAATGAGATAAAGACCTGCTCCCGCCAGCGGCAGTGCCACCCAGTGGTGGGGCTGCCAGCGCTCTCCCAGCCAGATCATGGCGAACAGCAGGGTGAAGACCACCTGGGATTGCAGCACCAGGGAGGCCATGCCGGCGGGCATGCCGAATTTCATGGCGCAGAACAGGAAGGCAAACTGGCCCAGGCTGATCGCACCGCCATAGGCCAGCAGCCAGCGCCAGGGCATGGCAGGCCTGGGGACCAGCAGAATGGCGGGGAAGACGACTCCGACGAAACGCAGTGCTCCCAGCAGCAGTGGGGGGATGCCTTCCAGCCCCCACTTGATGGCAACGAAGTTGAGTCCCCAGCAGAGAATGACCAGGGCGGCCAGACACTTGTCCTTGGTTTGCATGCAGCATCCTTGTTTGAGCGGCGCCGGCACGGCAGGGCGCCGAAGGGGTCGAGCATACCTGCTACAGGGTGGGCACCGTCAAGGGCGCAGGTGTCTGCCGGGCGAGTGCAGGCGGGCTAAGCTAAAAGTGAGAGCCCGGATTGACGGGCTGGCGTCGATGGCTGACCGGAGGTATTCCATGAGCGACCATACCCTGCTGCCCCATGGTGAAGACTTGCGCCGCGCGGTGCGCTGGCTCAGCGAACACCATCAACACGACATCCGGGCCATCGAAGAGGCCTGCCTGCGCTTCGATCTCTCCCCGCTGGATGAGGAGTTCCTGATTCGCCATTGCCGCGAGCAGCCGCCAACAAGCCGGATAGGTTAGACGAAGTTGGCCAGGTTGATGCCAAACTCCTTGGGGTCCACCGTGCTCTCTATGGTCTCCTGAACCCCGTTTTTGGCGAGATCCAGCCACTGCACCTCGAGATAATGGCGATGGCCTGCGTGATAGATCACCTTGACCACGGGCTTGAGCGGTTGCTGTTCGTTGCGCTGCATCACGATGGCCAGGCGCTGGTTGGAGAGCTGCACCAGGGTACCCACCGGATAGACCCCCATGCACTTGATGAACCTGGTTACCAGGTCGGCATCAAAATGCAGATCAACCCCCTTGAGCAGAATGCGAAACGCCTGGGTTGGCTGCATGCCCTGTTTGTATACCCTGTCTGCCGTCACCGCATCGTAGACATCGACGATGCCGCTCATGCGGGTGTAGAGGGAGAGCTGATCCCCCTTGAGGCGCCGCGGGTAGCCGGTGCCATCGATCCGCTCGTGATGGTTGGCGGCCACCTCCAGCATGATGGGGGTGATGCCGGCGGTGGCGGCCAGGATGTCGTGGCTGTGGACCACGTGCTCGCGCATCACCTCCAGCTCCTCATCGGTGAGCTTGCCCGGTTTGTTGAGCACCTCGTCCGGGGTCATGATCTTGCCCACGTCGTGGAGCAGGCCACCGAGGGTCAGCTCCTTGAGGACGCTGCGATCCAGCCCCAGGTAGCGGCCGAAGTTCGCCAGGAGGATGGCGACATTCATGGAGTGCTCCATCAGGTAGGCATCCTTGGCACGGATCCGCGCCAGACAGAGCATGGCATCGCCGTGGGTGAACATGGTATCGACCATCTCTTCGGCCACGGCGGCAAGGGGCGTGATGTCGATGGGCTCTCCGGCCTTGAGATGGCGAATGAACTTGCCTTGCAGTTCGCGCGCTTCCTGATAGAGCCGACGGATCTTGAGCTCGCGCCCTTCACCACTGCCGATCTGACGAGAGGAGCCCGCCCCGTTTGTCACCACATCCGCCGGGCTTGCCGAGCCCCCTCCCGGCAGCTTGCTGCGGGCAAGATCCACACGCACCGTCAGCACGCCGCGCCGGATCAGCGCCTCCACCTGCTGGGGGTTGGTCACCATGCCGGTCTGGGCAATCTCCATGGCGCCGGTCTGGCTGGCAATGGCAATGACGTACATGCCAGGTTTTAGCTGGCTGACGGGGATGACGGGGTGAGACTTCGTCGGCTTCATGGGTACATCCTGGGCTTATTATTATGTGTGATGTCGGTCTGCTGACGGCAGTCTATCACTGGCACATCATGGCGTCAGGCGCCATCTTGAGTCCCTGTCGCTTAGTACTGGTGTTGTCGGGTCTGACCGATATAATGTCGCCCCCAATCATGATGGATTCCGAGGTTTTTGCATGCGGCTCGACAAATTTCTTTGCGATTGCTCCGATTTGACCCGTTCCCAGGCGGGCAAGCTGATCCGTCAGGGGGAAGTGCTGGTAGACGGCGTGCTGGTCAAGCAGCCCGCCTTTCACATCAATGAGCAACACCAGATCGAGTTTGACGGTGTGACCTTGACCCTGAACCTGCAGAATCGCTACTTCATGCTGCACAAGCCGGAAGGATATGTCTGCTCCAACGAGGACCCGGACCACGCCACCGTGTTCCACCTGCTCGACGAGCCGGCCATGGGCAAACTGCACGTGGTGGGGCGCCTCGATCTCGATACCACCGGGCTGGTGCTGATCACCGATGACGGCCAGTGGTCCCATCGCATCACGTCGCCCCGGCACGAGTGTGCGAAGACCTACCATGTCTGGCTGGCTGATCCCGTGAGTGAAGAGGCCATCTCGCTCTTTGCCGACGGTATCTACCTGCGCAACGAGAACGACAAGACCCGCCCTGCGGAGCTGGAAATCCTTGACGAGCGGGAAGCACGTCTGACCATCCACGAGGGCAAGTATCACCAGGTGAAGCGGATGTTCGCCGCCATCGGCAACAAGGTGGTCGGGCTGCATCGGGAACGCATTGGCGATCTGGCTCTTGACGATGAGCTGGCACCGGGGGAATACCGGGAGCTGACCGAAGAGGAAGTGGCCCTGTTCTAGGGGCGCGATCGCCTCTCTCCCTGTCCGGCACGGGGGAGCATCGGCGGCTCAGTGTCGCCGATGGGCGTGTTGGTCCTTCCTGGAGGATAGACGGGGCTCAGTTCCCCATTCCCAGCACCAGGGCCGTGCCCAGGGTGGCCAGCAGGGCTCCGGCCCAGGCGGGGAGCGAGGGACGCATCCCCGAGTGCCACCACAGCAAGGGCAGCAGAATGACCGGTGTGGTGGAAGACAAGATGGCCACCATACCCACATCTCCCTGACGCAGGGCCACCAGGATCAGGGTCATTCCCAGCGTCATCGCCAGAAATCCGTTGATGCCTATCATGCCGAGCACCTGCCGGTTGATGGGGTTGTGCGGCATGGCGAGCGGCAGGCGCAGTGCCCGCAAGACGCAGTGTGCCAAGAGGGCGCTGCCCATGCGCACGCCGGAAGCGCTCACCGCGTCCACGGTGCCGCTCATCATCACCGGCTTGGCGATGATGGCTCCGAGGCTCTGGCACAGGGCTGCGGTGAGGCCAAGGGCTATGCCGACCACGAGGCGGCCGCGCACCTGCTCCCATTCGTTCTGCTGGTTGTCGCCACGACGACCAAACAGGATGGCGAGCATGACCCCGGCCAGGACCAGCAAGGCGCCTGGCAGGCGCCAACCATCGAGCCGCTCGCCAAAGAGCCAGAGCCCGAGCAGGGCGGAGAAGAGGGCGTGGCAGGAGAAGAGCAGACCGCTGCGCCTGGGGCCGAGCCGGTTCATGCAGGCAAAGAGGGCGGTGTCGCCGACGAAGATGCCGATGAGGCCGGAGAGGGCCAGCAGGGGAAGGGCGCTCTCGGTGAGGGTCTGCCAGCCTCCCGTCACCAGACTTGCGCTGGCCAGCATCAGGCTGACCAGGAACATCCGCCAGCGGCTGTAGGCAAAGGCCCCCAGATGGCGAGCCGGTTTGACGGAGATGAGGGCGGCGATCGCCCATAAACTGGCGGCAGCCAGCGCCAGCCATTCGTAACCCATAAAGACCCCTGAAACGGTAGACGACAACCGGACTTGCAGGCGACACATCGCCCCGGGCCGATTGCCAACGAGGCAGGGGAGTGCGCCTTCTGGCGATTGCGCCCACCCGTGGCGGCCGTGTCGTCATAAAACCTTGAAAAAAATAGCCCGAAAGACTCCCTCTATCGGGCAGGCCCGATACAATACGGGTCGTCTTCGGGGATAACAAGCGCGGCATGATGCATTCGATTCCAGGCGCGCCGCCGGCCTTCCCCCCATTGCAGTCAAAAGAATTGAACGAGGTTGATGTCATGTTTTACCGTTTCGCCGCCAGGCCAGCCCGCCGCTGGCTCTCTCCCTTGCTGTTCGGGTTGATGGCGGTGCCGCCGCTTCAGGCCACTACCGTGGTGCAGCAGCCCGTGCTGTCGGACAGGCAGACCCTGGTCAAGGGCAATGGCGCCGAACCCGAGTCCCTCGATCCGGCCCTGATCCGCTCCGGTTTCCCGGGGGAGGTGGTGCTGGTGGACCTGTTCGAGGGGCTGGTGAGCGAGGATGGTCAGGGCAAGATAGTGCCCGCCCAGGCCCAGCGCTGGGAGACCAGCGAGGATGGGCTGGTGTGGCGCTTCTTCCTGCGTCCCCAGCTCAAATGGTCCAACGGCGAGCCCCTCACCGCCCGGGATTTCGTCTACGCCTGGCGGCGGCTGCTGAACCCGGCGCAGGCTTCCCCCTCCGCCGGCCTGCTGCTGGCGACCGGCATCAACAATGCCCAGTCCATCTATGCCGGGGCGCTCGACCTCGATGCCCTGGGGGTGGAGGCAGAAAGCGACCAGATCCTGAAAGTGACCCTGGAGCGCCCCGTTCCCTATTTCCTGCAACTGGTCAGCCAGCGCCCCTTCGTGCCGGTCAACGAGCGGGTCATCGCCCAGTTTGGCAAGCAGTGGACCCAGCCAGGCAAGATGGTGAGCAATGGCCCCTACAAGCTGGCGAGCTGGGTGGTGAACGAGCGCATCGAAGCCGAACGCAACCCCCAGTACTGGGATGACGCCCATACCCGGATCCAGCGGGTGACCTACCTGCCGCTCGCTTCCCAGCATGGGGAGCGGCTGCGTTACGAAGCGGGGGAGATCCAGCTTACCAACAAGGTGGCGCTGGAGTACTACCAGAAGACCATGCAGGAGGCACCGGAGCGGATCTGGGGTCTGCCGCTGCTTGGCACCTATCTTTACACTTTCAATCTCAATCGCCCCGAGTTGCAGGATGTGCGGGTGCGTCAGGCGCTCTCCATGGCCATCGATCGCCACCTGCTGACCGAGAAGGTGAGCGGCCAGGGGGAGCGCTCTGCCTGGTCACTGCTGCCCGCCATGCCGGGTTATGACGAGCTGGATATCCCCCTCTCCCGGGAAGACCAGCCGACCCGGTTGGCCCGGGCCGCCGCGCTGTTGGCCCAGGCGGGCTACAACAGCGCCCATCCCCTCAGGCTGACGCTGACCTACAACACGTCGGAGAACCACAAGAAGCTGGCCCTGGCGGTGGCGGCCATGTGGAAACCGCTGGGGGTCGAAGTCTCCCTCAACAACATGGAGTGGAATGCCTATCAGGTCGCCAAGGACAGTGGTGATTTCATGCTGGCTCGTTCATTTTTGTTTGGTGATTATGTCGAGCCGTCGTCCATGCTTGGCAGTTTCCGCTGCCAGGATCCCCAGAACGAGAGCGGCTACTGCAACCCCGCCTTCGATGGTCTGCTGCAGCAGGCTTCCGAGACCCTGGATGCCAACGCCCGGTCCGGGATCTATCATCAGGCCGAGCAACTGCTGATGGAGGAGGTGCCCGTCATCCCCGTCTATCACTACAACCAGATGCGACTGGTGGACCCGGCACTGCGCGGCTTGCCGAGCCGCAACCTCAAGGGCGCCATCGCCACCAAGGATCTCTATTTCAGCCAGCCATGAGGAGTGTGGAATGAAGATTGCCATTATCTCGGATCTGCACGGCAGTCTGACTGCCCTCGAGCAGGTGCTGGCGCAACTCGCTCCCTGGCAGCCTGATCACTATCTGCTGCTCGGGGATCTGCTCAATCACGGGCCGCGCAATCCGGTGCCGGCGGGGTATGATCCTGCCGCCGTGGCGGCAAGGCTCAACGAGCTGGCCCCCCGCATCATGGCGGTGCGTGGCAATTGTGATTCGGAGGTGGACCAGATGCTGCTCCACTTCCCCATCACGGCGCCCTACAACCAGCTGCTGGTGGATGGGCGGCGCTGGTTTGTCAGCCACGGTCATCTCTATGAGCCCGGCAACGTGCCCCTGCCAGCAGGGAGCCTGTTCATCAGCGGTCATACCCATGTGCCTGTGCTGCGCCAGGAGGGAGAGATTTTCCTGATGAACCCGGGGTCTATCTGTTTTCCAAGGGGCGAGTGGGTGGCCAGTTATGGGCGCTATGACGAGGGCTGCATGAGCATCCATGCCTGCAAGGATGGAGAAACCCTGATGCAGCTGGTGCTCTGACTAGGGGCCCAAAAGGAGAGGAAGCCCGAAGGGGGAGAGGAGATCAGGCCTTGATCCCGAAAGAGCGGGTGCCTGAGCGGGTATTGCCTTTGGCGTCATAGGTCAGGGAGCTGCTGTCTCTGAGCTTGCTGAGGAAGCTGGCGAGACGGCGATTGGAAACAATGCTGAGTTCGAGCAGACGTCCATTGAGGTTGTTCTGCTCCTGACAGGCTTCCAGCTTGGCTTGCAGGGCCTGCAATTGGGTCGGGAAGGCGCCCAGCTGTTGCTGCAGGTCGGGTAGCTCCGCTAGAGTCTTGTCCAGCGTCTCGATGGCCACCAGCAGTTGCTGCTTGCGATCGGCGAGTGCCGGCAAGGCAAGGGCCCGGTGAGCCTTGAGCAGGTCGAACTCCTCTGCCAGCAAGCCTTGCATCTGGGAGAGGTTGTCGTCCTGAGCGCGCAGCAGCGAAGGGAGGTCCATCATCCCAACCGTTTATCCAGATCGGCTTCGAAGCTGAACATCTTTCTGGCCACGGCTTCGCTGTTGACCTTGTACTCCCCACTGGCC
Organism: Aeromonas sp. s9; assembly: GCF_040907765.1. NCBI lineage: Bacteria > Pseudomonadati > Pseudomonadota > Gammaproteobacteria > Aeromonadales > Aeromonadaceae > Aeromonas > Aeromonas sp. s9. The sequence goes on along the minus strand of NZ_JBFOCK010000048.1, from coordinate 83,074 downwards.
ACGGCCTTCTTCAGGCTCTCGACGCGGCTCTCGTTACCGGTGGAGGCGGTGTTGAGGGTCTTCTGCATCTGTTGCAATTGCTGCGCCTCACTGGTCAAGGAGACAGAGTCGCTCTTGACGGTCGTCGCACGGCTGCTCTCGCTGGAGGTCGCCGACTTGGTGGCTACACCTTGGCTGTTGCCGCTGTTTTGCAGGCGGTTGTTAGCCAAGTTGTTGATATTGTTGATAGCCATAAGGTTTACCTTCGTCTGCTTTACTGTTCGCTTACCTGTATATCGGTGACGGCGGTCAGAACTTTAGAAAAAAATTGCGCAGTGCATTCATGTGTCAGAATGTAACGACCACGGAGCCCACAGCACTGACCTGGCCTTGCACCGTTCTGCCCGAGCGCGTGTTGACAAGCCGGATCATGTCTCCGAAGCTGCCATCTTGCAAGGCGCGGGCCATGGTTTTGATCTGCATGCTGCTGTTTTCGGCGCTCAGGGTGACCTGGTCCCCCTTGCAGACCACGCATACCTGGGTGAGCCTGATTGGCTGACCCGGTTTGAGCTCACGCTTGCTGCGTACCCCGATGAGGGCGGTCGGGTCGGTAAGGTAGTCGCCACGGATCAGGGTCTGATCCTGGTATGCCAGGGTCAGCATGGGTTCACTCAGAATATCTCCCTTGGCAACCGGGACGGCGACGGTGACATAGGGTTTCTGGATGCTGACCCGGACCGGTAGATAGAGATCCCAGGATTTGTCTCCCTCGCACTTGAGGTAGACGGTGGTGTTGCGACGGATCTCCATCCTGGCGGGGAGGGAAATGGTGAGGGCATCTTCGCAGCGCGTGAGGGGGAGGCGCTCGTCAATGGTACCGGCCTTGACGTCGGCCTGTGCATCGAGGGGAATATCGAGCTGGTCGAGCACGAACGCCTGTGCCTGTTCTTGCAGATAGTCGGTGACCTCGGACGCCATGGCGTGAGACAGACTGCAAAACGGCAGTAAGATAAGGAAAAGTCTACTAATCATTTTTGCTTACCGGTCGATAAGTTATTCACGTATACCACCGTAGTTAACTATGCTTGCTCCAGAATTATTCGATTGTTGAAACAACGATGATCTGATGCAAGCCAATGTGCATGCATAATGACATGCACGATCAGTGCCAAGCATTTTTAGGGAGTGTTTATGGCGAGTATTCTGGACTCGGTCAACCAGCGAACCCAGCTAGTGGGACAAAACAGGCTGGAGCTGCTGTTGTTTCGTCTCAATGGACGTCAAAGATTTGGCATCAACGTATTCAAGGTACGCGAGGTGCTGCAGTGTCCCCCTCTGACCGTCATGCCCAAGCTCAACTCCTGCATTCGCGGCGTGGCACATATCCGTGGCCAGACCATCTCGGTGATCGATCTCAGCATGGCGATGGGCAAGCGCCCCATCCAGGACCTCTCCAAGTGCTTCATCATCATCTCCGAGTACAACCGCTCCATTCAGGGGTTCCTGGTCCACTCGGTCGAGCGCATCATCAACATGAACTGGGAGTCCATCCTGCCGCCACCCAAAGGGGCCGGTCGCATCAACTACATGACGGCGGTGACCGAGGTAGATGGTGAGCTGGTGGAGATCCTGGACGTGGAGCGCATTCTCAACGAGATCTCGCCGGTCTCCACCGAGGTGTCCACCGAACTGGTGGAAGCAAGCGTGGAGCGCAATCCTCACGGGCGTCCCGTGCTGGTTGCGGACGACTCTTCGGTGGCGCGCAAGCAGGTTCAACGGGCACTGGAGGCTATCGGGGTACAGTGCGTGCTGGCCAAGGATGGACGGGAAGCGCTCAACATGTTGCTGGAGATGTCCAAGAACGGTCCCATCAAGGATCAGATAGCCCTGGTCATTTCGGACATCGAGATGCCGGAGATGGACGGTTATACCTTCACCGCCGAGATCCGCAACAATCCCAACCTCAAGGATTTGCATGTTATCCTGCACACTTCCCTCAGTGGGGTGTTCAATCAGGCCATGGTGCAGAAAGTCGGAGCGAACAATTTCATTGCCAAATTCCAGCCGGATGAATTGGCCAAGGCCGTACAAGGCGCTCTCTAATCAAGAAGAACAACTGCATGAAGACACTTTCGGACGACTTATACAGGCAATTCAGCAATTTTCTGGCGCAACAGAGCGGCATAGTGCTGGGTGACAACAAACAGTATCTGGTCAAGAGCCGCCTGTCGCCCTTGATGACTCAGTTTGGTATCGAGAGTCTGTCTGATCTGGTCACCCGGGCGATGAGCGTGCGCGAGCGGGAGCTCAAGATGGCGGTGGTCGATGCCATGACCACCAACGAGACCCTGTGGTTTCGCGATACCTATCCGTTCCAGCTGCTGAGCGACAAGATTTTCCCGGAGCTTGGCAAGAGCGGTCGTCCCATCAAGATATGGTCTGCCGCCTCTTCATCCGGGCAGGAACCTTACTCCATCGCCATGACGGCGCTGGAGCAGCAAGTCAAGCGACCGGGTACCTTGCCGGGCGGGGTGCAGATAGTGGGGACCGATATCTCCAGCACCATGCTCAACCAGTGCAAGGAGGGGGTCTACGACAGCCTGGCGCTGGCTCGCGGGCTCTCCCCCGAGCGCAAGCGACTCTTTTTCGAACCCTGTGGCGACAACAAGATGCGGGTGGTGGAGCGTGTCAGAAAATTGACCAGCTTCCGTCCCCTCAACCTGCTGGAGAGCTACAGCCTGCTCGGCAAGTTTGACATCATCTTCTGCCGCAACGTACTCATCTATTTTGCGCCCGAAGTGAAATCCAAGATCCTCAACCAGTTCGCCAGCAGCCTCAATCCTGGCGGCTACCTGATGCTGGGGGCCTCCGAGTCTCTGGCCGGCCTCACCGACAAGTTCGAGATGATCCGCTGCAACCCCGGCATCGTCTACAAGGTCAAATAACCCCGCTCAATACCCTCTTGGCACACCTCTTGCTAAATATTCATGAAGCAGGAGGTGTGCTATGGCAATTTCATTCGACAAGGCATTCGGTGTTCATCAGTACACGCTGAGCGTGCGCGCCAAGCGTGCCGAGGTGTTGTCCAGCAACATCGCCAATGCGGACACGCCGGGCTTCAAGGCCCGTGACATCGACTTCTCACAGGCGTTGCAGGATGCCCAGGGCCAGCAAGGGTTCGGGCTCAGCACCACCAGCGAGAAGCACTTCGCCTTGCAGATGGATACCCCGGGCACGACCCAGTACCGCAATCCCCTGCAACCGGATACCGGTGATGGCAACACGGTGGACGTGCAGCAGGAGCGCAGCGAGTTCCTGCGCAACAGCCTCGAATACCAGGCCTCCCTTGAATTCATGAACAGCAAGATAAGCGGCCTGCTCAAGGCACTGAAAGGAGAGCAAGGATGAGTTTGTTCAAGGTCTTTGACATTGCAGGCTCTGCCATGAGCGCGCAGTCCGTTCGCCTCAACACGGTGGCGAGCAACATGGCCAACGCTGACAGCGTCAGCTCCAGCGTGGAAAAAACTTACCACGCCAGGCGGCCAGTCTTTGCCGCCCAGCTGGATCAGGCCATGTCCGACAAGCAGGCCTCGGTCGGGGTGGATGTGAAGGGCATCGTCGAGAGTGATGCGCCCCTGCTCAAGGAGTACAACCCGAATCACCCCATGGCGGACAAGGATGGCTTCATCTTCAAGCCCAACGTCAACATGGTGGAAGAGATGGCGGACATGATAGCGGCGTCGCGCAGCTACCAGACCAACGTCCAGGTGGCCGATGCGGCCAAGAAAATGTTGCAGCAGACCCTGGGTCTGGGCAAGTCCTGACAGAGGTGAACCCGGATGAGAGTGACCCGTGATCGCCTGCCAGGCGGCAACAATCGGCCCAGTGGGCACGCCCTAGAGGGGGGAGCATAAGTGGCAGATACCTATGACAGCCTGCTGGGCGTCAACCGGACGACGTCGGCCCAGACCAGTACGGTCAACACCAGTACCCAGAAAAAGGAGCTGGATCAGGAGTCCTTCCTGAAGCTGCTGACCATGCAGCTCTCCTATCAGGATCCGTTCAAACCGGTGGACAACGCCCAGATGCTTTCCCAGATGACCTCGATGTCGACGTCTCAGGGGATCAGCAGCCTCTCCACCCAGATGGAGAGCCTCAACAGCCTGATGACCTCCAGCCAGGCGCTGCAGGCCTCCGCGCTGGTGGGACAGAACGTGCTGATCCCGTCCAACACGGGTTACGTGGAGAAGGGGGGGACCCTCACGGGGGTCATCGCCACCGGCGATGGCGGCAGCAACATCAAGGTGACGGTGAAGGACGAGAGCGGCCAGGTCATCAGGGAGTTCGCCATCGAAGGGAGCCACAAGGGAAACGTGGCCTTCGAATGGGATGGCAAGGACAAGTCCGGCAACCAGGCCAAGAGCGGCAAATATTCGATAGAGGCGCATGCCACCGTCGACGGCAAGTCGGAGAGCGTCCCCGCCCTGACTTACGCCAAGGTGGAGAGCGTCACCCTGGGAACGAGCACCAACCCCAGCACCCTCAAACTCAAGGGACTGGGTGGCATCTACCTGACCGATGTATTGGAAATTGGCGCGACGACCGGCAAGACCACCACCCAGTCGGCTTCGTCCTCTAACGCAGTGATCTAAGGAGAAAGACATGTCATTCAACAATGCCCTCAGCGGCATCAATGCGGCTCAAAAAGACCTGAACGTCACCGCGAACAACATTGCCAACGTCAATACCACCGGCTTCAAGGAGTCCCGTGCCGAGTTTGCCGACGTCTATGCCAACTCCATCTTCGTCAACGCCAAGACCCAGGTCGGCAACGGGGTGGCGACTGGCGCGGTAGCCCAGCAGTTCCACCAGGGCGCGCTGCAATTCACCAACAACGCGCTGGATCTCGCCATCCAGGGCAACGGCTTCTTCGTGACCTCGGACGGCCTGACCAACCTGGATCGCACCTACACCCGTGCGGGCGCCTTCAAGCTCAATGAAAGCAGCTACATGGTCAGCAACTCCGGCGGTTATCTGCAGGGGTACGAGATCAACTCTGATGGCACCCCCAAGGCGGTGAGCATCAACGCTACCAAGCCCATCCAGATCCCGGACAAGGCCGGTGAGCCGGTGCAGACCACGACGGTCGAGGCTGGTTTCAACCTGCCTTCCAGCACGAAAACGCTGATGGATGTCAATGCCTCCAAATTCGATCCCACGGACTCGACCACCTACTCCTCCTCTACTTCCGTGGTGGTCTATGACTCCCTGGGCGAGCCACACACCATCACCCAGTACTTCACCAAGGAAGCGGATCCGGCCGATCCTACCCAAGCGGCGGTGCCGACTGCCTGGCGTATGTACCTCTATGAAGGGGACAAGCCCATCGACATCGTAGGCGGTACGGCCACCACCATGGCGACCGGTCTGAGCCAGGCTCCCCTGAGCGCCCGGGTGACCTTCGATGCCTCCGGCAAGATGGTCACACCCACCACCCCGGCGGTCATCAAGACGGAACCCCTGGGGGCGACAGGGGCCGGTATCATCACCAATGGCGCCGATGGCACCCAGGAGATTGAGTTCAAGCTTGGTACCGTGACCCAGTACGCCTCCCCCTTTGAAGTGAGCAAGCTGACCCAGGACGGCTCCACCGTCGGTCGCCTGACCAAGGTGGAGATCGGGGCGGATGGCATTGTCTCCGCCACTTACAGCAACGCCACCACCGTCAAGGTGGCCATGGTGGCCATGGCGAAGTTTGCCAATGCCCAGGGGCTCACCCAGGTCGGCGACACCTCCTGGCGCCAGTCCCTGCTCTCTGGCGATGCCTTGCCCGGCACCCCGAACTCCGGCACCTTCGGCTCCATCAAGTCGTCGGCACTGGAGCAGTCCAACGTGGACCTCACCACCGAGCTGGTCGATCTCATCACTGCCCAGCGCAACTTCCAGGCGAACTCCCGTTCCCTGGAAGTGAACAGCTCCCTGCAGCAGAACATACTGCAGATCCGCTAAGACGGCGGGTAGTTGGCAGGGGCGCTTCGGCGCCCCTTGTCATTTCCGTCCCGCCTCATTTCCTCCTTTCATTCCGTCTTCGTCATCTCTATTGGCATTCAACTTGCAGTTGAGCTGTGAGAGTCATCTGTTTGACGGAGGATCCCATGGATCACCTGCTTTACATCGCCATGTCCGGGGCCAAGGAGAACATGAACAGCCTGGCTGTTCGTGGCAACAACCTTGCCAACGCCAACACCATTGGCTTCAAGTCCGACTTCGAGCAGGCGCGCAGCATGCAGGCGTTTGGCGAAGGGCTGCCCACGCGGGTGTTCGCCATGACCGAGCGGCCGGGCCAGAACCTGCAGCACGGCATGCTGATGACCACGGGTCGGGATCTTGACGTTGCCGTCGATGGGCCGGGCTGGATTGCGGTGCAGGATCCCAACGGTGCGGAAGCCTATACCCGCATGGGCAACCTGCAGCTCAATGCCACCGGCAATCTGCAGACTTCCACCGGTCTGAATGTGGTGGATGATGCCGGTCAGCCCATCGTGCTGCCCCTGCCCATGGAGAAAATTGAGATCAATCGTGACGGTACCATCAGCGGCCGTCCCGAGGGGGCAGCCGCCAACCTGCCGGAAGATTTCCAGCGTATCAAGCTGGTCAACCCGGCGGCAGATGCGGTGGAGAAAGGCCAGGACGGCCTGTTTCGCCGCAAGGATGGCCAGAATGAGGCCGCGTCTGCGGATGTGGGCCTGATCGCCGGCTCCCTTGAGGGGAGCAACGTCAACGTGGTCGACGAGATGACCAACCTTATTCGCTTGCAACGTCAGTTTGAAACTCAGGTCAAGATCATGAAGACCGCCGAGGAGAACGACGAGGCACAAACCCAGCTGCTGCGTATCAGCTAATCAAGGAGCACCCCATGAATCCTGCACTCTGGATCAGCAAGACCGGCCTCGATGCCCAGCAGACCAACATCTCGGTCACCTCGAACAACCTGGCGAACGCCAGCACAGTGGGCTACAAGAAGGCGCGGGCCATCTTCGAGGATCTGCTTTATCAGAACATCAACCAGCCTGGCGGTCGCTCCTCGGCGGACACAGAGCTCCCTTCCGGCCTGATGCTGGGGGCGGGGGCCAAGGTGGTCGCCACCCAGAAAAACCACAGTCAGGGCAACGTCCAGACCACGGACAACTCCCTTGACTTGATGATCAGCGGTCGCGGCTACTTCGAAATCCAGCTGCCCGATGGCAGCGCCGCCTATACCCGTAACGGCCAGTTCACCCTGAACGACGAGGGGACCATCGTCACCCCGGGCAACGGTTACCCGCTGCAACCAGAGATCCAGATCCCCGAGAACGCCCAGAGCGTCACCGTGGGGGAGGATGGCCAGGTCTCCGTCCAGCTCAAGGGGGATGGCCAATCCCAGGTGGTGGGCCAGATCAACACCACGGACTTCGTCAACCCCACCGGCCTGCAGCCCATGGGGGAGAACCTCTTCCTCGAGACCCAGTCCAGCGGCGCCCCCATTCAGGGGACTGCCGGTGCGGACGGGCTGGGGGTGATCAAGCAGGGGATGCTGGAGACCTCCAACGTCAACGTGACCGAGGAGCTGGTGAATCTCATCCAGGCTCAGCGGGTCTACGAGATGAACTCCAAGGTCATCTCCGCCGTCGACTCCATGATGTCCTTCCTGACCCAGCGGACCTGATGAAAGGAGTGTCATGATGAAAGCCATATGGATGCTGGGACTGCTGACGCTGGCGGGTTGCACCAGTACCCCCAATACCGCCAAACCGGATGACCCGGATTTCGCCCCCGTCTACGGGGAGTCGGAGCCGGTGTCGGTGCGCCCGACCGGCGCCATCTTCCAGCCCGAGCAGGTCAACGGCATCTACTCGGACATCAAGGCGCACCGGGTGGGTGACATCATCACCATCCAGTTGGCGGAGTCGACCTCGGCGTCGAAAAAGGCCAACACCCAGAGCGGCAAGGACAACAAGCTGGCGCTCGACCCCGTCACCCTAGGTGGCGTGCCGGTCACGGCGGGGCCCTACGATCTGTCGGCCTCCATCGGCCAGAACAGTGCCTTCAAGGGGCAGGCCAAGGCGGATCAGAGCAACAGCCTGCAGGGCAACATCTCGGTCAGCGTGGTCAAGGTACTGCCAAACGGCAACCTGCTGGTGCGCGGCGAGAAGTGGATCATGCTCAACAATGGCAACGAATACATCCGCATCACCGGTCTGGTGCGCCCGGAGGACGTGAGCTCGGAGAACAGCGTCTCCTCCCAGCGGGTGGCCAATGCGCGTATCTATTACGGCGGTACCGGGGATCTGGCGAACACCCAGGAACAGGGCTGGCTCACCAGCTTCTTCAACGGCCCCTGGTGGCCCATTTAAGACTCAAGAGTCCGGGGCGTTCACGGGCCCTGGATCAGGAAGGTTTTGTTAGGAGATGTCATGAACCGATTCCGTCTGCTTGCCCTGCTGTGCTGCCTGCTGCCCTTCGGGCTGGCGCACGCATCCCGCATCAAGGACCTCGCCTCGGTGGAAGGGGTGCGCAGCAACCAACTGATCGGTTACGGTCTGGTGGTGGGCCTGCCCGGCACGGGGGAGAAGAACAACGCCTTCACCGAGCAGACCTTCAGGACCATGCTCAACAACTTCGGCATCAAGGTGCCTGACAACATCAAGCCCAAGATCAAGGACGTGGCACCGGTGGCCATCCACGCGGATCTGCCCCCCTTCTCCAAGCCGGGTCAGACCATAGATGTCACCGTCTCCGCCATCGGCGAGGCGAAGAGCCTGCGTGGCGGCACCCTGCTACAGACCTTCCTGAAAGGGCTGGATGGCCGCGTCTATGCGGTGGCCCAGGGCAGCCTGGTGGTCGGTGGCCTCGGGGCCGAAGGGGCGGACGGCTCCAAGGTGGTGGTGAACACGCCCACAGTGGGGCGCATCGCCAATGGGGCGACCGTGGAGCGGGAGGTTCCCAACTCCTTCAGCCAGGGCGACACCATCACCTTCAATCTGAACCGGCCGGACTTCACCACCGCCCGCCGTCTGGCGGACGTGGTCAACGATCTGGTGGGTCCGAACACCGCCCAGGCGATGGACGCCACCTCCATCAAGGTATTCGCACCGCGGGATCCGGCCCAGCGGGTCTCCTACCTCTCCACCATCGAGAACCTGGAAGTGGACCCGGCGAGCGAGTCCGCCAAGATCATCGTGAATTCGCGCACCGGGACCATCGTCATCGGCAGCGAGGTCAAGCTGCGCCCGGCGGCCATCAGCCACGGTGGGCTGACGGTCACCATCGCCGAGAACCAGCAGGTCTCCCAACCCAATCCGCTCGCTGGCGGGCAGACGGCGGTCACCAACAACTCCACCATCAACGTGCAGCAGGATCCCGGTCGGATGTTCAAGCTCGATACCGGCGCGACCCTGGACGATCTGGTGCGGGCGGTGAACCAGGTGGGGGTCGCCCCCGGGGATCTGATGGCGATCCTGGAGGCGCTGCAGCAGGCGGGCGCGATCCAGGGCCAACTGGTCATTCTGTAATTTCGTGAGCGGCAAGCGGTTGCCACGGGCGGCAAAGAGGTAGGTTATGGCAGAGTTCGACACCCAGAGCGGTATCAATATTGGCATGGTGCAGGACGTCCAGAACCTGGACAAACTGCGCCAGATGAGCCTGAGCAAGGAGGGGAAGCAAGGGGCCCTGATGGCGGCCGCCCGCCAGTTCGAATCCATCTTCACCCAGACCCTGTTCAAGGGGATGCGCCAGGCCAACTCGGTGCTCACCGAGGGCAACCCGATGAACAGCAGCTACACCCAGTTCTATGAAGGGATGCTGGACGAGCAGCGGGTTGCCGACATGTCGAGCAAGGGGGGGCTGGGCATTGCCGAGATGGTGGCCAGGCAGCTCTCACCCGAGCAGACTTTCACCCATCAGGATGGCCGGGTACTCAAGCTGCCCCAGCGTACCGAGCGGGTCTACAAGCCCTATCAACCCCCCAGTGCCTCCAACGATCTGATTGCTGCCTCCAAAGTTGGCAAAGATTTTGCTGATAACGAAATGAAGGGTGAGCTGAATGGGGCCGAGCGTACGCTGGCCATGCCAAGACGTCCCCACCGCACCGTGCCGCCCATGGGCAGCAGCCAGAGGCCTTCGGCCCTGGATGGCAGCGCCAAGGTGTTTGACAGCCCGGAAGAGTTCGTCGACAGGCTGATGCCGCTGGCCAAGAAGGCGGCGGACAAGCTGGGGTTGAGCCCGGCGGTGCTGGTGGCCCAGGCCGCCCTTGAGAGTGGCTGGGGCAAGCGGGTGATCAAGGATGCAGACGGAAACGTGACGCACAACCTGTTCGGCATCAAGGCCGATCCGCGTTGGGAAGGCCCCAAGGCGGTGGTGAGCACCCTGGAATACGAGCAAGGGGTGGCCTCGCGCCAGAAGGCGGCGTTTCGCTCCTACGAGTCGTTCGAAGAGAGCTTCAACGACTACGTGGATTTTCTGACCTCTGGGAGTCGCTACAAGGGGGCGCTGGCCAAGGTGGACAGCCCGGATCGTTACTTCGAGGCGTTGCAGCAGGCCGGTTATGCCACCGATCCCCAGTACGCCAGGAAACTTAAACAAGTGTTGCGCAGTGATGCCATCGCCGGTTACTCGACGTCCGGCAACATTGCAGACAGGAACACAGAGATGGAGCTGTAAGCTATGGCAAGCGATCTGCTTGGAATTGGGACCTCGGGTGTGTTGGCCCAGCAGCGACTGCTGCAGACCACCAGCAACAACATAGTGAACGTCAATAGCCAGGGCTATGTACGTGAACGCACCCTGATCTATACCAATTCCGTCGGATTGGGGACGGGCGACATGGTGAGCGAGCGCATCATCAACGCCTATGCCCAGGCCGAGGTGCGCCGGGATACGTCCGCCTATCAGGCGGCCAACACCCGCTACGATCAACTGTTCCGGCTCGACAGCCTGCTCGGTGATGCCAGCAACAGCGTGGGGACCACCATCACCTCCTACTTCAAGGCTTTCCACACCGCCAACGAGTCACCGTCCGAGATCGGGGGGCGCAAGACGACCCTGAGTGAACTGAGCGGCATGGTGGACAGATTCCATACCCTCTCCGCCCAGCTCGACAAGCAGTCCGATACCATCAACGCCACCATAGGGGACGAGACGGACAGGGTGAACAGCCTGCTGAACAGCATCAACGATCTGAACCAGGCCATCGTCCGCACCCAAGGCTCCCCTGAAGAGAACCTGATGCTGTTCGATCAGCGGGATGAGGCCATTCGCCAGCTCTCCGAGAAGATGGAGATCCGCACCGTGACCCAGCCCAATGGCAGCATGCTGGTCAACATGAGCACAGGGCACTCCCTGGTGCTCGATGGCGGCGTGGCCCAGTTCAAGGTGGTGCCGGGGGACCCGGATTCCCGTGAGCCTTCCCTGCAGCTGACCCTGGGCAAGAACCAGGCCAGCATCAACGACAAGGATATTGGCGGTGCCATCGGTGGCCTCTTCACCGCGCGCCGGGATCTGGAGCCCGCCAAGCGGGAGCTGGGGCAGCTGGCCGTCGCCCTGGGGGATGCCATGAACCAGCAGAACCGGCTGGGGATGGATCTCGACAACGAGCTTGGGGGGGATCTCTTCACCCTCAAGGGAAGCCAGGGGCTGCCCTACGCCAGCAACCAGGGTAACGGGGCGGCCAGCGTCAACTTCGTCCCCGGCAAGGGGAGCGAGGTCACCACCTTCGACTACGAGGTGCGCTTCAACAGCGCCACCGGTTACGAGGTATTCGCCATCGACGGCAGCGGGCAGCGTACCTCGCTCGCCACGGGGACCACGCCGCCAGCCACCTTCGAGGTGGCGGGGCACGGCATCGAAATCGATCTCTCCGGCACTCCGGTCGCGGGTGACAAGATCTTGTTGCAACCCACCCGGAATGCGGCTGCCAACCTGGAGCAGGCGATCACCCGTCCCGAGGATATCGCGCTGGCATCCCCCCTGAAGGCGGACAAGGGATCCCAGAACCTGGGCTCGGGCGAGATAACGCTGGGCGGTGTCTACAACACCGGCACGGGCTCGGGTTTTGGCACCAACACTCTGGACCCGAGTGCCCCCCAGGTCATCAAGATCGACGGCAGCGGCAACTACGAGGTCTATGACAAGAACAATAACCTGCTGGGTGTCGCCCCCGCCTCCAGCAAGGGAAAGAACCTGATGGCCGCCCTCGAGAGCCCCCTTGGGGGGCCCAAGGTCTACGCCGATCCGACCCAGAGCCCGGGCTATGAGTTCAGCATCACCGGCAAGGTGGAGGCCAGCGACAGCTTCATGCTCAGCTACAACAAGGACGGCTTTGCGGACAACGCCAACGGCCTGGCGCTGGCGGAGCTGCAGAACAAGGAGCTGGTGCGCAAGAACAACAACGCCGCCACCAGCAACGACAAGATGACCTTCAACGATGCCTACTCGGGTCTGGTGAGCGGCATTGGCAACAAGACCAGCCAGGCCAAGACCCTGCTGCAGGCCAACGAGGCGAAGCTGACCCAGAGTACCGCCATCTTCGAGAGTGTCTCCGGCGTCAATCTGGAGGAGGAGGCGGCCAACCTCATCCGCTTCCAGCAGTCCTATGCGGCCTCGGCCCAGATAGTGAACACCGCCAAGACCATCTTCGACACCCTGCTCTCCTCCGTGAGGTAAGTCATGCGCATCACCACCAACATGATCTATGACCGCAACCTTGCCTCCATGAGCAAGGTGAGCGAGCGCCAGAACACCGCCTACAACCAGTTGATGACGGGGGATAAATTCTCTCGCTCCGGGGAGGACCCGGCCGGCATGAGCCAGAAGATGGCGCTGACCAAGGAGATCGATCTCTTCAAGCAGTACGGCGTCAACGGCAGCCTGCTGGAGAACAGCCTGGGCCACGAGGAGACGGTGCTGACCTCCCTCAACAACGCCATGCTCAGTGCCCAGACCCTGATCCAGAAGGCGAACAACTCCGCCATGGGCTCCGAGGAGCGCAGCGCCATCGCGAGCGAGCTGGAGGGGCTGCAAAAGCAGATGTTCGACCTGATGAACAGCAAGAACTCCCAGGGGGAGTACATCTTCGGCGGCAATCAGAGCAAGACCCAGCCCTTCGTCAAGGATGCCAGTGGCAACTATGTGTTCCAGGGGGACACGGGGCAGCGCAACATCCAGGTCTCACCCACGGTGCAGATCCCGGCCAACGACTCCGGTTTCGATCTGTTCGAGATAGTGGCGACCCGGCGCACTGCCAGCGCCGCCAGTGGCAACATCCAGGTGTCGGTGGCGGATCAGGGGAACTTCGAGAGCTTCTATCGCAACAACTATGACTCTTCCCTGCCGAGCAACCAATATGCGGTCAGCACCCTGGCCGGGCCGCCGGACACCTACGAGATCCGTGACAGCGGTGGCACCCTGCTGCAAAGCGGCGACTATGTGGCGGGCAACAAGATCCCCTTCAACGGCCTGGCGCTCACCCTCGACCTCCCTGCGGGGTCGGCGACCCAGAACTTCGTGCTGGATACCCCGAAAAACGACAACATCCTCAATGGCATGTCCGATTTCATCTCCGCCATGCGTGATCCGACCCTGTCCGAGAGCGATTTCCAGCTGGCGGTCTCCGATGCCACCACCCACATGAGCAACGCCAGAACCAAGATAGACCGGGGACTGGGGGAGCTGGGGGGAAGGATGAACAGCCTGGAGCAGGTGATGAGTTCCAACGATGGACTCAGCACCCTGAACCAGCAGGCGCGGGCCAAGGTGTCCGAGGCGGACATGTACGAGGTGATCGCGGCCCTCTCCAAGGAGGATGCAGCCATGAGCGCCTCCCAGCTAGCCTTCAGCAAGATAAGCAAGCTGACCCTATTCGACTATATCCGCTGACGTTCGTCCGTTGACCGCAGGCTCCCCCGTGCCACGCACGGGGGAGCCTCGTTTCATGAAGGGCCCGCCGTCCGGCCAATTTGTAACAACCCGTTGCCAGGGGCCCGTTTGCCTTGACTCGACCTGCGCCTGGGCAGATGATGCCGCCCGCACGGTAGCGCCGTGCAATCAATGTTCGCAGCATCTCGTTAGGCGAGGCTCCTGCATAAACACAGGCCACTGATCTCACGACGTCCAGAGACGCCCAAGATCAGGACAGTTTTCATCGGATTAAGGTGTCAACCCAAGTGGCTTCCGGCATGCCGGATACGTTATGCAGTGCTAAAGCTGGTACGTGGGGATGAAAACACGCCGGACGGCGTCATTTCCTGCCTGTTACTCGTCAATCAAATTGCTGTTTTCTTGCCGTTGCATCCGGCCAGGTGCCGGAGGCGTTCAGGTTCGCCTGAAATCACATGAGGACATCTGTGATGAAGAAAACACACACCCTGCTCAATCGTCATCAACTGCTCGACCCGGTTGCCCTGCGCAACTGGCTGGCGCACAACCTGGATCCGGTGGCCCGTGCCGATCAGCTTCTGACCCTGCGCCCGGAAGAGCTCAGCTGCATCTTCGATACCCTCTCCATGCCGGAAGGGGCGTCCTTGCTCGCCTCCCTCCCGGCGGAGTGTGCCGGCCATCTGCTGCTCAGGCTGCATGGCAGCATCGTGGGAATACTGCAGGGCACCCTGGCCCGTCGTGACCTGCTGGCCATCCTGCGCAGGCTCGACGAGCACGATCGCAAGACCCTGCTCGCCCGGCTGCCGGAGCCCGCCCGCAAAGCCTTCCAGTCCCTGCTGGCCTGGCCGAACGAGTCGGTGGGGGCCAACATGCGCCACGAATACCTGGCAGTGGAGGCCAATGCGACGGTGGAAAGCGCCAAGCAGCTGATCCACGGCGCCTGGGATCAGGCCAGGCTGTTCGGTCATCTCTATGTGGTTGACGGCGAGCAGCGCCTGCTTGGCAGCGTCTCCCTCAAGTCGTTGCTGATCGCCGATCCTCTGCTGCCGGTAGGGGACCTGATGGAGGGGGAGGCGGTGCGCATCAACGCCCGGGCGGATCAGGAGCTGGCGGCCCGCCTGCTCATTGACCGCGACCTCTCGCTCCTGCCGGTGGAAGATCAGGGGCGTCTGGTGGGGGTCTTCCACGTGGACGATGCCGCCGACATCCTGGAGCTGGAGTCCACCGAGGATGCGGAGCTGCAAGGCGGCTCCTCGCCGCTGGATACCCCCTATCTGCAGGCCACCCCCTGGCAGTTGTGGCGCAAGCGGGTGGGCTGGCTGCTGATCCTGTTCGTGGCGGAAGCCTACACAGGCACCGTGCTGCGGGCCTTTGAAGAGCAGCTGGAGGCGGCCATCGCCCTGGCCTTCTTCATCCCGCTCCTCATCGGTACCGGTGGCAACAGCGGTACCCAGATCACCACCACCATAGTGCGTGCCATGGCGGTGGGGGAGGTGAGCCTGAAAAACCTCGGCACCGTGCTGAAAAAGGAGATCTCCACCGGTCTGCTCATCTCGGCCGCCATCGCACTGGCGGCCTGGGTGCGGGCCTGGAGCCTGGGGGTGGGGCCCGAGATCGGCATGGTGGTGACCCTGACCATCGTCGCCATCGTGCTCTGGAGCGCCACCGTCGCCTCGGTGATCCCCATGGTGCTGCGTCGCTTTCGCATCGACCCGGCGGTGGTCTCCGCCCCCTTCATCGCTACCCTGGTGGACGGTACCGGCCTCATCATCTACTTCGAGATAGCCAAGCTGATCCTGCCGGATCTGCAGTAGGAAAGGACAAGAGACAAAAAAGGCAGCCATCGGCTGCCTTTTTGCACAGAGGGGCGGATCACCCGAGCTGGAACAGCAGGGGCCAGCCCTGCTCGTGGCAGTAGCGGTGCTCCTTTTCCAGGTTCTGCATCAGCAACTTGTTCTCGTCGCACCAGTCCAGGGGCAGGGTGACCACCAGCTGATCCCCGGCGGCCTGCACGTTCCACTCGGGCAGCAGGTTGTCCTGACGCCTGTGGTGGGCCGCCACCGCGAGGCGCAGGATGCGGATGCAGCGCAGCACCGTCTGCTCGTCGTGGTTGGGCAGGGCCGGCAGCTCGGAGAGCTTGAGCCCCTTGCGGTGAAAGCGCACCAGGGCCGCCAGCAGGGCCTGATCGTCCTGGTTGAAGCCGGGCAGATCGGTGTTTTGCAAGATATAGGCGGAGTGTTTGTGGATGCCGCTGTAGTTGATGGCAAGGCCGATCTCGTGCAGCCGCGCCGCCCAGCCGAGGATGGCGCGATAGGGCTCTTCCGGCATCTCCCAGGGGCCGCTCAGGGCGTCGAACAGGGAGAGGACGCTGCTCTCTACCCGGGTGGCTTGGCGCTTGTCGATGCGATAGTGAGTGCTGAGTGCAAGCGCGGTGCGTTCGCGAATGTCGTGATGCTGCAGGCGCTCCTCGAACTCGTAGAGCAACCCTTCGCGCAGGGCGCCGTCGGAGTACTCCATCCGCTCGATGGGCAGGGAGGTGAAGAGTCCGAGCAGGATGGCCACCGCGGCGGCAAAGACCCCCTGACGCTCCTCGGTGAGGCCTGCCAGTTTGAGCTGGTCGACCCGTTTGTGCTTGAGCATCTCTTCCTTCAGCCGCTCCAGTCCCGCCAGGGTGATGGCACCATCGGTCCACTCTTCTCCCTGCAACACGTCGCGCACGGTGCGGATGGAGCCCGAGCTGCCGAGGCAGCTCTGCCAGCCCAGCTTGCGGTACTGGTTGATGATGGGGGCGAGCTGATGTTGGGCCTCCAGCACGGCGGCGTTGAAGGCCTTCTCGCCGAGCTTGCCGTTGCCAAAGAAGCTCTGGGTGAAGCTCACACAGCCCATCTTGCGGCTGGTGAGCGCCAGTGGGGAGAACCCCTCACCAATGATGAGCTCGGTGCTGCCGCCGCCGATGTCCACCACCAGCACCTGGCCCTCGATGTGCTGGGTATGAGCGACCCCCTGATAGATGAGGCGGGCCTCTTCCTGGCCGCTGATGATCTCGATGGGGTGGTTGAGCACCTTGGCCGCCTCGCGCACGAAGTCGCGAGCGTTGCTGGCGCGGCGCAATGTGTAGGTGCCGGCGATGCGGATCTGATCCGGCTTGATGTTGGTGAGCCGCTCGGCGAACAGGGCGAGGCAGTCCAGCCCGCGCGCCATGGCCTCCTGGGACATGCGGCGCTGCTCATCCATCCCTTCGGCGAGGCGCACCCGCTCCTTGATGCGATCGATGATCTGCATCCGCCCCTCGGTGAGGCGGGCAATGACCATGTGGAAGCTGTTCGAGCCCAGATCGACAGCGGCGTACAGACTATTGTCCATGGTTTGACTCTATGCGTTTGAGGTAGTCGTAAATCGCCACCTGGGAACGGACCTTGCGGCGGTTGCCCCGCTTCACGTACTCGTTCTTCTGGTCGGCATCGATCACCCGCGCCTTGCAGGTATCACTCAGTTGTAGCTCGAGAATGTCGAGGATGCGCTGCTTGAGCCGCTCGTCATAGATGGGGGTGCCCACCTCGATGCGACCGTCGATGTTGCGGCTCATCCAGTCGGCACTGGAGATATAGAGCTGGGGATTGCCCTTGTTGTGGAACACCATCACTCGCGGATGTTCGAGGAAACGGTCGATGATGCTGATGACCCGGATGTTGTCGCTCAGACCCGGCACCCCTGGGCGCAGGGCGCACATGCCCCGGATGATCATCTGGATGGGCACCCCGGCCTGGCCGGCGGCATAGAGCCGGTTGATGAGGTCTCTGTCCACCAGGTTGTTGATCTTGAGGGTGATACCGCTGGGTTGCCCCGCCTTGGCGTTGGCCAGCTCGTTGTCGATGAGGCGATAGAGCTGGCGGCGGCTGTTGATGGGGGAGACCAGCAGGTGGTTGAACTTGTAGCGCCGGTACGGGTACTCGATGTACTCGAACACGCTCTCCACCTCGGCGGTGATGTCCGGATGGCGGGTCAGCAGGGAGAAGTCGGTGTAGATCTTGGCGGTCTTCTCGTTGAAGTTGCCGGTCCCGATATGGGCGTAGCGCACCGCCTCGCCGTTCTCGTGGCGGGTGATGAGGCAGAGCTTGGAGTGGATCTTGAGGCTGGGCACCCCGAACACCACCTTGACGCCGGCGTCGGTCAGGATGTTGGCCCAGTCGATGTTGGCTGCCTCGTCGAAGCGGGCGCGCAGCTCCACCACCACGGTCACCTTCTTGCCGTTGTTGGCGGCGTCGATGAGGGAGTGGATGATCCGCGACTTCTTGGCCACCCGGTAGATGTTGATGCGAATGGCGCTGACCGCCGGGTCGAAGGCCGCCTGGCGCACCAGCTCGGTGAAGTGGTGGAACTTGTGGTACGGGTAGTAGAGCAGGATGTCCTGCTTGGCGATGGCGTCGAAGGCGTTGACGAAGCCGTCAAAGTCGCGGCAATCGAGGGCCGGCAGCTTGGGGTTTTCCAGATAATCCCGGCCCACATTGGGGAAGCCGATGAAATCCTTGAAGTTGTGATAGCGCCCACCGGGCATGATGGCGTCGTAGGAGCTGATCTGCAGCTTGAGCTTCAAGAAGCTTATCATGGCCGCCGGCATCTCCCGCTCGTAGACGAAGCGCACCGGCATGGCGGTGAGGCGCTGTTTCAAGCCGTCACTCATCTTGTCCACCAGGCTCAGATCCAGCTGGTCGGAGAGGTCATATTCGGCATCCCGGGTCAGCTTGACCGCGTAGGCGGCAATCTCGTCGTAGTCGAAGAAGCCCTTGAAGATCTCGTCCAGACAGAAGCGGATAACGTTGTCCAGGATGATGATCTGCTTCTTGCGACGGGTGCCCTCCGGCGGTAGCTGGAAGAAGCGGGGCAGATCGTCGGTGGGTACTTCCACCAGGGCGTACTGGATCACCTGGCCGTTCTTCTTCATCTCGATGGCGAGATAGGTGTGCTCGTCTTTCAGGAACTTGACCGGGTTGACCTCCTTGTTGAGGAGGATGGGGATGATGTGGCGCAGCACCTTTTCCCGGAAGAAGACCCGCAGCCACTGCTGGATGGACTCGGAGAGCTGGCTTTCGTTCACCAGGAAGATGTTGTGGCGGGCCAGCGCGATCAGCAGCTCCTTGTAGGTGTTGTCGAACGCCTCGCCGAGCGCCATCACCTTCTGCTGGATGGCGCGCAGCAGCACCTTGGCCTCGTCGTCGCCGCCGTGGACTTCGTTGATGAGGATGCGGCGCTTGACGTCCGACACCCGAACCTTGAAGAACTCGTCCTGATTGGAGGAGAAAATCCCGAGGAAGCGGACCCGCTCGATGAGGGGTACCGTCTTGTCCATCGCCTCTTGCAACACCCGTTCATTGAATGAGAGCCAGCTAAGCTCTTTCTCTTCATACTGCTTGTCGGTGCTCATCTGGTGCCTCTTTGCTCTGGTTGCGTCTGCGCGGAAGTTATGGCGTCAAACCATGACAAATTTATGACAGGCGACACTATTCGCTCAGATCCTGATCGATGTCGACGACGAGGTCGTCGGAGAGGGACTCCAGGGCCGTGACGAGATCGTCCAGTTCGAGCTGCGGCGGCAGGGCCACCAGGGCGTGGGCATAGAAGAGGGGGGCGCCTGAGTGGGGCGCAGGTTCGCAACCTGTGGTGAGGTCGGCGACGTTGATGTTGAGCTGTCGCAGGATGCTGGCCACTTCGTGGACGATGCCCGGTCTGTCGTTGCCGGTGACGCTCAGCATCACCTGATGGGCCGGTTGCGGGCTCAGCTGCCCTTCGGCGAAGCTCACGGTGAGGCCAGGCAGCATCACCAGGGCCTCGCATAGGCTGCGGTAATGCTCGTCAGGCACGGCGACGTGCAAAATGCCGGCAAATTGCCCCGCCAGCTCGCTCATGGAGCTGGCCAGCCAGTTGCCCTGCTGCCGAGTGATGATATCGGCCAGGCTCTCGACGATGCCGGGTTTGTCTGCGCCGATCACGGTGACGACCAATTGCTTTTGCATCCTGCTCTCCTTGAATGGGGCTGCGTGGGGTCCGTTGACACCTGGCGGCGACGGGGTGCGCGCCAGAACGTCCATGGGCTCTAGCATTGTGCCTGCTGTGACAGGCCATATGAAGCCCGCCTTGCGCAAATTCAGTGAAAAAACGCGAATGCCGGGACGGGCTTGATTTCTGCGCTGCCTGAGTCGCTTTCCCCGTGGTAGAGTGTGCCCCTTCCTCTGGTGTGAACTGAATTTGTCTTGTAAACGGGATGTGCGTGTATGAATAGCCTTGTCGTATCGGGAGCCGTGTTGCTGGGGTTGCTCCTGCTGGTGATCGTCTGGCGCAGGGAGAAAGGGGGCAAAGCCGAGCCCTATGATCTGCAGGAAACCTTGATGAGCCCAGCCGAGCGCACCTTCTTCGGGGTGCTTGATCAGGCGGTGGGGGACAAGGCCCGTGTCTTTGCCAAGGTACGAGCCTCCTATGTACTGACGCCCGAGGCGCACCTTGGCAAGGGCAAGCGCCAGCAGGCGCTCGGCAAGATAGGGGAGAAGCACTTCGATTTTCTGCTCTGCCACCCGGCGGATCTCTCTTTCCTGTGTGCCGTGGAGCTGGATGACGAGGGGCACCGCCACCAGAAGCGCAAGGCGCGGGATCTCTTCCTGAAGGCGGCTTGCGATGGCGCCGGCCTGCCGCTGTTGCAGATCCCGGCCAGCAGCCACTACCAGGTCGACGAGTTGCGGGAGCAACTGCTGCCCCTGCTGGCGAGAACGACGGCGCCGGTGGATGACCTGCTGCCCGGCGAGCGCCGCGAACCGACCTTCAGCCCGCTGCTGCTCGATGGCGTCGAGCTGGGCACGTCACACCCGGGGGCTGCCAGGGAGCCCCAGGTGCCGCCCCCCCAGGCCGAAGAGGCAATGCCCGTGTTGATGGAGGAGAACCCCTTCCTCGATCCGGATGAGGAGGAGCCCCGGGAGACGATCCCCCATTGCCCCCGCTGTGCCGCGCCCCTGGTGGCACGGGAAGCACGAAAGGGTCCCCACGCCGGTCGCCTGTTCCTCGCCTGCAGCCGGTTTCCCGAGTGCCGCTATGCCGCTCCCCAGGAGAGCGTGAAACACTGATCCCTTCTCTGACGCCGCGCCCTGTCGGCGTCATTCTTTCCCCTTCGCTGGTTTTCATCCGATACTCAATCTGACTGGAAGCGTGATCCCCGTCCCGCCAGGGTCCGGGAGGATGCGACAAGTTTTGACAATCCGCCAGAATTTTGGCACTTTGTCCCCCTTATGACACAGTGCGAAATTGGTTTTAATAAGCACTTAAAAAACAATAACTTGGCGTCAGGTGTGAAAATATGGATAGGATGGCTATGGGTGTGCTGCTTGTTGATGCCGATGATGTGCGGCGCCAGCAACTGGGGACTGTGCTCTCCTTCATGGGGATCCCCTGGCAGGAGGTGGTTGAGAGCGATCTCGATGTGGCCATCGAGACTGCCGGGCCCTTGCAGGGGATTCTGGCCGGGGAACTGCGCGAGCGCGCCCTGAGTGAGCTGCTTGCCGCCCATCCTCGTCTGCCCTTCCTCTCCCTGATGCCGGCGAGCCATGGTTGCAGCAACTTCATCGGGGTGGCCGAGGCGCCCTTTACCTATGAGTCCCTCACCCGTCATCTGCACTTCTGCCAGGCCTTCATCTCCCTGCATCCCCGTCATCAGACCCACGACAAGGGTCAGACCCTGCTGCGCCTGCTGGTGGGCAAGGGGAGGGGCATCCAGGAGGTGCGCCGTCTTATCGGCCAGGTGGCCGAGACCGACGCCAACGTACTGATCCTCGGTGAGTCCGGAACCGGCAAGGAGGTGGTGGCTCGCGCCATCCACGAGCTGTCCGCCCGAAGCGCGGGCCCCTTCGTGCCCATCAACTGCGGCGCCATTCCGGCGGAGCTGCTCGAGAGCGAGCTGTTCGGTCACGAGAAGGGGGCCTTCACCGGTGCCATTGCCGCCCGGCGCGGCCGCTTCGAACTGGCCCAGGGGGGCACCCTCTTCCTCGACGAAATCGGCGACATGCCGCTGCCGATGCAGGTCAAGTTGCTGCGGGTGCTGCAGGAGCGCCAGTTCGACCGGGTCGGGGGCGGCAAGGCCGTCCAGGCCGATGTGAGGGTGATCGCGGCGACCCACCGGGATCTGGAAGCCATGATCCGCACCCAGGCATTTCGCGAAGATCTCTACTATCGCCTCAATGTGTTTCCCATCGAGACGCCCCCCCTGCGGGATCGGGCCGACGACATCCCGCTGCTGCTGCAGGAGCTGCTCAATCGCCATGCCGAACAGCACAAGGGGATCATCCGTCTGACCCAGCGCGCCATGGAGTCCCTGATGCAGTACGCCTGGCCCGGCAACGTGCGCGAGCTGTCCAACCTCATCGAGCGCCTGCTCATCCTCTATCCGAACCAGATCGTCGATGTGGCGGATCTGCCCGGCCGCTATCGCCTGCTGCCCTGCGAGCCACGAGATGAACGGCTCACCGAGATGGACGAGCGGGACGCCCTGGCTGCCGTGTTCCAGTCCCCACCAGAGCTGGATCCCGGCATCGCCATGCCCCTGCCCATGCAGTTGCCCCAGGAAGGAGTCAATCTCAAGGAGATGCTGGCCGACCTCGAGGTGGAGCTGATCCGCCAGGCCCTGGAGTCCCAGGACGGGGTAGTGGCCCGCGCCGCCGACCTGCTCAGCATGCGCCGCACCACCTTGGTGGAGAAGATGAAGAAGTACGGCATGAGCAAGGACAATTGAGGTCAATGCTTTGACGCATTGACCCAATACATTGATAAATAACGTCTATTTTGCTGGCATGGAAATTGAATAAGCTGACTCAATCGCCAGTTTGAGGTCAGCTTTATGACAATCTTGCAGCAGGATGCCCCCCTCCAGTCACATGAAGTGAGTCAGCTTTACGCCATCTTCACGGCGCTGCCGACCGGCGTGCTGCTGCTCGATGGCGAGGGGCTGATCACCCGCGCAAACCCTGCCGCCCTGGCGCTGCTGGGAGAGCCACTTGAAGGCCTTTCCTGGCGCCAGATCATCGCCCGCTGTTTCGAACCCCGTGAGGATGACGGTCACGAGATCTCCTTGCGCGACGGCCGCCGGGTCCAGCTGTCGACCCAGCCGCTGCCGGATCAGCCCGGCCAACTGGTGTTTATTACCGACTTGACCGAGACCCGCCAGTTGCAGGACAGGGTCAACCACATGAAGCGCCTCTCCGCCCTTGGCAACATGGCGGCTTCCCTGGCGCACCAGATCCGCACCCCGCTCTCCGCCGCCATGCTCTATGCGGCCAACCTGGCCAACCGCACCCTCAAGCCTGAATCCCGCAGCCAGTTCCAGCAAAAATTGATGGCGCGCTTGCAGGATCTCGAGAAGCAGATCAACGACATCCTGCTGTTTGCCCGCAATGGCGACAACCAGGTGGTGGCGCCCATCTCGGTGCAGGGCTTGCTGGCGGAGGTGCAGGCGGGGGCCGAAGCCTTCTGCCAGCAGCAGGGCTGCGCCTTGCATCTGGAGGCCCCTGAGCCCGATCTCTGTCTGCTTGCCAACAGCAGTGCCCTGGCGGGGGCCATCAACAACCTCATCGCCAATGCCCGGCAGGCCGGCGCCGATTCGCTCCTGGTGAGCGCTGTGCGCAGCGGCAACCGGGTGGAGATGCGGGTCATCGACAATGGCAAGGGGATGGCCCCCTCCCTGCTCAACCAGATCTTCGAACCCTTCTTTACCACCCGATCCCAGGGCACGGGCCTCGGTCTTGCGGTGGTGCAGTCGGTGGTACGAGCCCATCAGGGGGAGGTAAGCGTGGCCTCGGTCCCTGGCGAGGGCACCTGTTTTACCCTGTCCTTCCCCCTGCATCAGCAACAGGTTCAGTTGGGGGGCGTGGCATGAGGCGCGCAAAAGCCGGAGCGCCGGTGAAGATGATTCTCGACAAGGCCATGTTGGTTGTAGGAGGTGTGGCATGACCCAGGCTCGCATTCTGGTAGTGGAAGATGACAACGGCCTGCGCGAGGCGCTGGTGGATACCCTGCTGCTCGGTGGCTATGAGTGCCGCGAGGTGGACAGCGGCGAGCGGGCACTACTTGCCCTGTCCCGTCAGCGCTTTGACATGGTGATCTCCGACATCCAGATGGGGGGCATGGATGGTCTGACCCTGCTCGCCAACATCCGCCAGCAATATCCCCAGGTGCCTGTGCTCCTGATGACTGCCTACGCCAACATTGACGGGGCGGTGCGCGCCATGCGCGAGGGGGCGATCGACTATCTGGCCAAGCCCTTCTCCCCCGAGGTGCTGCTCAACCAGGTCAGCCGTTATGTGCCGGCCCAGAAGGTGGAGAAGCGTGCCGTGGTGTTCGGGGACCCCAGGACTGCGGAGCTGTTCCAGCTGGCGACCCGGGTGGCCAGAAGCGAAGCCACCGTCATGGTGACCGGACCGAGCGGGACGGGCAAGGAGGTGTTGGCTCGCTACATTCACGACCACTCCAGCCGGGCAGAGCAGGCCTTCGTCGCCATCAACTGCGCCGCCATTCCGGAGAACATGCTGGAAGCGACTCTGTTTGGCTACGAGAAGGGCGCCTTCACCGGTGCGGTGCAGGGGTGCCCTGGCAAGTTCGAGCAGGCTCAGGGAGGAACCCTGCTGCTCGACGAGATCACCGAGATAGATCTGGGGCTGCAGGCCAAGCTGCTGCGGGTCTTGCAGGAGAAAGAGGTGGAGCGGCTCGGCAGCCGCAAGATGATCCCCCTCGATGTGCGGGTTATTGCCACCAGCAACCGGGATCTGAAAAAAGCGGTGCAGGACGGGTTGTTCCGCGAGGATCTCTACTACCGCCTCAACGTCTTCCCCCTGCGCTGGACGGCGCTCTGGGAGCGCCCGGGGGACATCCTTCCCCTGGCGGAGCATCTGCTGGCGCTGCATGCCAGCCAGATGGGGCTGCCGACGCCGCAGCTCGCAGAGGACGCCCGAGAGCGTCTGATGGTTCACCCCTGGCCCGGCAACGTGCGCGAGCTCGACAACGTGGTTCAGCGCGCCCTGATCCTCTGTCCAGACGGCCTCATCGACTGTGAGCACCTGATCCTGGAGGAGACGGACGAGACCCTGGTGCGCCCGCTCGAGCGGCTGTCAGGGGAGGGGCTCGGCGGCGAACTCAAGCAGCAGGAGCACCAGATCATTCTGGACACCCTGCAGGAGTGCAACGGCAGTCGCAAAGCGGTGGCCGACAAGCTCGGCATCAGCCCGCGCACCCTGCGCTACAAGCTGGCCCAGATGCGTGACGCCGGCATCGAGCTGCCCGCCTAGGCCTGACAGGCGCATGGCCTTGCCGGTCCGGCTCGATTATCATGGGCTCTGACGATCGGAATCCGGCTCCCCGCACAGTGCGTGGGGAGCCCAGCTAGGAGACCCCCATGATCTCTCATCGTAAACTGGAAAGCCTGCTCAACCACCTGCTCGAACCCCATGCCATCAAGGATTACTGCCCCAACGGCCTGCAGGTGGAGGGGCGCGAGCGCATTCGCAAGGTGGTGACCGGCGTCACCGCCAGCCAGGCCCTCATCGATGCCGCCGTGGCCGCTGATGCTGACGCCATCCTGGTCCATCACGGCTACTTCTGGAGCGGCGAGCCGGCCCAGATCACCGGCATGAAGCAGCGTCGTCTCAAGACCCTCTTGACCCACGACATCAACCTGTTTGCCTACCACCTGCCGCTAGACGTGCACCCCGAGGTGGGGAACAACGCCCAGCTTGCCAGGCTGCTCGGCATCAAGGTGCGTCGCGGGCTCGAACCCTGGAACAGCAAGAGCGTCGCCATGGTGGGCAAGCTGGAGGAGCCCATGAGCGGCAGCGATTTTGCCAAGCTGATTGCCGAGCGTCTCGGTCGCGAGCCGCTTCATTGTGGTGACAGTGGTCCCGAGCTTATCCGCTCCGTGGCCTGGTGCACCGGCGGTGGTCAGAGCTACATCAGCCAGGCGGCGGAGCAGGGCATCGATGCCTTCATCTCCGGTGAAGCCTCCGAGCAGACCATCCACACCGCCCGCGAGATGGGCATGCACTTCTACGCCGCAGGCCACCACGCCACCGAACGTTACGGCGTAAAGGCGCTGGGAGAGTGGCTCGCCACTGTACACGGGTTGGAGGTGAACTTTATCGATATCGACAATCCGGTGTAGGGCCGATTAGCCGCGCAGCAGCGTCATCGGACGTGATGACAACCATTGCGCTGGTCGATGGAAATGACAAGGGAGGCCTAAGCCTCCCTTGTTGTGTCTTACTGCTGCTCGCGGTTACTCGCTGGCATAGCCTGCCAGGCCAAGCTGCTTGCCATCAAGGCAGGCAGACCCTTCTCGCATCTGCAAGCGCCCTTCGCAGAACCACTGCACCACCAGGGGGTAGATGCTGTGCTCCTGCACCTGGACCCGGGCCGCCACCTCGTCGGCACTGTCCCCTTCGAAGATGGGGACCCGGGCCTGGAGGATCACCGGGCCGCCATCGAGCTCTTCGGTGACGAAGTGGACGCTGGCGCCATGCTCGCTGTCACCGGCCTCGATGGCGCGCTGGTGGGTGTGCAGCCCCTGGTATTTCGGCAGCAACGAGGGGTGGATGTTGATCATCCGCCCGGCGAAGTGACGCACCAGATCGCCGCTCAATATCCGCATAAAGCCGGCCAGCACCACCAGATCCGGCTGATAATCCGCCATCAGAGCCAGCAGGGCGACATCATACTCCTCCCGGCTGGCGAACTGCTGCTGAGCCAGGATGGCGGTTGCCACCCCGGCTTCCCTGGCACGCACCAGGCCATAGGCATCAGCCTTGTTGCTGATGACGCCGACCACCTGACCGGCAATCTTGCCGCCGGCACAGCCGTCGAGGATGGCCTGCAGATTGCTGCCGCTGCCTGAGATGAGGACGAGGATGCGTTTCATGGAGGTCATCTGGCCGTTGATACGATCATTCATTGAATGATGACCTGCTCCTCACCATCGGCCGCCTTGGCGATGTGGCCGATGTGCCAGGCGTTTTCGCCTTCGGCCTTGAGCAGGGCCAGGGCCTTGTCCAGCTGATCCGCCGGCAGGGCGATGATCATGCCGACGCCGCAGTTGAAGGTGCGATACATCTCGTGGCGGGTGACGTTGCCTGCCTGTTGCAGCCAGCTGAACACCGCCGGCCACTGCCAGCTCTGCTCGTCGATGACCGCCTGGGTGTTGGCGGGCAGCACGCGCGGGATGTTCTCCCAGAAGCCGCCGCCGGTGATGTGGGACAGGGCGTGGATCTCGCACTCCTTGATGAGCTTGAGCACGGGCTTCACGTAGATGCGGGTCGGCTCCAGCAGGGCGTTGGCCAGGGTGGTCTCACCCAGCGGCTGCTGCACGTCGGCCTTGGAGACTTCCAGGATCTTGCGAATGAGGGAGAAGCCGTTGGAGTGGGGACCGCTGGCGGCCAGGGCGATCAGGGCATCCCCTTCGCCAACCTTGCTGCCGTCGATGATCTCGCTCTTTTCCACCACGCCGACGCAGAAACCGGCGATGTCGTAATCTTCCCCTTCATACATGCCAGGCATTTCGGCAGTTTCACCGCCAACCAGGGCACAGCCGGACTGTTCGCAGCCGGCGCCGATGCCGGTGACCACGGCAGCGGCAGTGTCCACGTCCAGTTTGCCGGTGGCATAGTAGTCGAGGAAGAAGAGGGGCTCGGCGCCCTGCACGATGAGGTCATTGACGCACATGGCGACCAAGTCGATCCCCACGGTGTCGTGCTTCTTCAGGTCGATGGCCAGACGCAGCTTGGTGCCCACCCCGTCGGTACCGGAGACCAGTACCGGTTCCTTGTAGCCAGCAGGGATTTGACACAGGGCCCCAAAGCCGCCAAGACCACCAAGGACTTCAGGACGACGAGTGCGTTTTGACACGCCCTTGATACGTTCAACCAGTGCATTGCCGGCATCGATATCTACGCCAGCATCCTTGTAGCTCAGTGAGGTTTTGTCAGTCACGCGTATTCCCCGTCATATAAAGAAGTGGAGGGTAAAATTCGGGGCGTATTCTACCAGCGGGCACGAAAAACCAGAAAGAAAATCGTTTGCGCGTTTTTGAATCGAAAAGCTCTACAAGCAGTGGCTTTTGTTGTATGATTCCGCGATTTTTTTGGCGCCGGTTAGAGGAGATAATAATGAAAGTCGTTGAAGTCAAACACCCCCTGGTCAAGCACAAGATCGGCCTGATGCGCGAAGGCGACATCAGCACCAAGCGTTTCCGTGAACTGGCCAAGGAAGTGGGCAGTTTGTTGACCTACGAAGCGACCTCTGACTTCGAAACCGAAAAAGTGACCATCGATGGCTGGAACGGCCCTGTGGAAGTCGACCAGATCAAGGGCAAGAAGGTCACCGTCGTGCCCATCCTGCGCGCCGGTCTTGGCATGATGGACGGGGTGCTGGAGCACATGCCGAGTGCCCGCGTCAGCGTGGTCGGTATCTATCGCGATGAAGAGACCCTGCAGCCTGTCCCCTACTTCGAGAAGATCGTCAGCAACATCGAAGAGCGTCTGGCCCTGGTCATCGACCCCATGCTGGCCACCGGCGGCTCCATGATCGCCACCATCGATCTGCTCAAGAAGAAAGGTTGCCAGTCCATCAAGGTGCTGGTGCTGGTTGCCGCCCCCGAAGGCATCAAGGCGCTGGAAGCCGCTCACCCTGACGTGGAGCTGTTCTGTGCCTCCATCGACCAGGGGCTGAACGAGAAGGGCTATATCGTCCCGGGTCTGGGGGATGCTGGCGACAAGATCTTCGGCACCAAGTAAGCATCACCCCATCGCCGCGCCCAAGGCGCGCAAACGGAGCCGGCACCCTGCCGGCTCCGCTGTTTCTCCCCCCTTTGCTTGCTGCCATGCGCGCCTTGCCGCTACCATAAGCACCATCCCCCATTTCGAGAATCTTCTTTATGCTGAAACGCTTAGCGACTCTCCTCTGCTGCTGTCTGCCTCTCGTGGTGTCGGCCGCCCAGGTAACCGACCTCTATCAGGGCAAGGCTCCCACCAGTGGCGACATGACGGCCGCCCAGTCCCAGGCGCTGGGGGATGTGCTCGTCAAGGTGACGGGCAAGCGCGATATCCTCACCCAGCCGGATGTGGTGAAGGCCCTGGCGGCGCCGGCGGATTTCGTGCAGCAATACAGCTATCAGGACATCGGGTCGGTCAAGTTTCTCAAGGCGGATTTCAATGTGGTCAAGGTGAACGCCCTGGTCGGCCAGAGCAAGTTTGCCCTGCTTGGCCCGGTGCGGCCGCAGGTTGCCATCTGGCTGGTGGTCGACGAAGGGGAGCGGCGCATTCTGCCGGATCAGTCCGGCGATGGCTGGTCCGAGGCGCTGCGTGCCCAGACCCAGGCCATGGGGCTGCCGGTCAGTCTCCCGCTGATGGACTTGGATGACAATATGGCGGTCAATGCCACCGATGTCTGGGGCCGCTTTGCCGATCCCGTGCTCAAGGCGAGCCAGCGTTACGGCGCTGAAATGGTGGTGCTCGGCAAACTGAGCCCGGAGGGGGAGGCCTGGAGCATCGATTGGGGTCTTTATGGGGCCAAGCCGGGGGCGCAGGCAGGAGAGCTGACCGAGCTGACCAAGGGCTCGGGTTCAGGTACCCAGGCCGAGGTGGCAAAGGGCTTTGCCGATGCCCTGGCCGGTTGGCTGGTGCAGCAGTACGGTACCCGTCTCTCCGGTGTCGCCTCCAGCCAGACCCTGGTGGTGGAGGGGCTGTCCGACATCGATGGCATGATCCAGATCCAGAAGCTGCTGCAGGGGATGGCCAGTGTCACCAAGGTGGCCATCGGCAAGTTGGAAGGGGACAAAGTGACCTTCAACCTCTCGCTGCAGGGGGACAAGGCCGAGCTGGTGAGGGGGTTGCAACTTGAGAGCCGGCTGCATCAGGTGGAAGACAACGAGAGCGGCCTGCGCTATCAATGGTCGCAGCCCTGATCCCGGGGAAGGATCCTGACCGCCCGGCATGGTCCGGGCGGTTCTCTATCTGCCCCGCTGGTGATACACTTGCCCGCAAATATCACAGTCAAAGCCCAACGAGTGAAGCAACCGGCCCAACTGTCTTTAGCCGTACAACTACCGGATGATGAAACCTTCGTCAGTTTTTATCCCGGCAACAACGCCCATCTGATCACCGCCCTCAAGAATGCGGCCATCGGTCAGGGCTCGCCCTTCCTCTATTTCTGGGGAGCCAAGGGGTCGGGCCGCTCCCATCTGCTCCATGCTACCTGTGCCGAGGTCAACGCCCGCGACGCGGCGGCGGCCTATCTCTCCCTCGATCAGTTCGAACAGCTTGACCCCAGCATGCTCGATGCTTTGGAGAGCCTGCCCCTGGTCTGTCTCGACAGCCTGGAGGCGATCGCCGGCAACGCCCTGTGGGAGCGGGCCCTGTTCGACTTCTACAATCGCTGGAAGGAGAAGGGGGAGGGGACGCTCATCGTTACCGGCTGCAGCGCGCCACGCAAGCTGGGGCTGCAACTGCCGGATCTCGCGTCCCGTCTCGACTGGGGAGTGAGCTTCCACCTCGACGAGCTGGACGACGAGGGCAAACTCAGCGCCCTGCAACTGCGCGCCGAGCTGCGGGGTTTCAAGCTGCCCATCGACGTGGGCCGTTTCCTGCTCAATCGCCTCTCCCGCGACATGCGCACCCTGCTTGCCACCCTCAATCGTCTCGACAACGCCTCCTTCCGTGCCAAGCGCAAGCTGACCATTCCCTTTGTCAAAGAGATCCTCGAACTCTGAGAACCTGGCCACGCTCTTACTGCGAGGCCGTGATCAAGGCTCATGTGCTGCTCGGAATCCTCATGTGTGTTTACACACTCCGGTTCCTGCGCTGCTCTTCACCTTGCTGACGACCTCTCGTCACAGACCGTGAACAGGTTCTAAGGCCTTGGCCACTCTCCCTCTGGGAGAGGGGCCTTTCAAAAAGAAACCCCGGCACCAGGCCGGGGTTTTTTATTTCTATCAAGTCGTATCAGTGGAACTGATCTTCTTCGGTGGAGCCGGTCAGCGCGGTCACCGACGACTGGCCGCCCTGAATGACGGTGGTCACCTTGTCGAAGTAACCGGTACCCACTTCCTGCTGGTGTGCCACGAAGGTGTAGCCCCGCTCGGCGGCGGCGAATTCCGGCTGCTGCACCATCTCGACATAGTGCTTCATTCCCTCGCCACGGGCGTACTGGTAGGCCAGCTCGTACATGTGGAACCACATGTTGTGGATACCCGCCAGGGTGATGAACTGGTACTTGTAGCCCATGTCGGAGAGCTCCTGCTGGAAGCGGGCGATGGTGGCATCGTCCAGGTTCTTCTTCCAGTTGAAGCTCGGGGAGCAGTTGTAGGCCAGGATCTTGTCCGGGTACTGGGCCTTGATGGCCTCGGCAAACTGGCGCGCCTCGTCCAAGTCCGGCTTGGCGGTTTCACACCACACCATGTCGGCGTAGGGAGCGTAGGCCAGGCCGCGGGATATGGCCTGCTCGATACCGGCCTGCACCTTGTAGAAGCCCTCGCTGGTGCGCTCACCGGTCAGGAAGCCGGCATCGTAAGGGTCGGCATCCGTGGTCAGCAGATCCGCTGCGTTGGCGTCGGTGCGGGCGATCACCAGGGTGGTGGTGCCGCAGACATCTGCCGCGAGGCGAGCCGCGACAAGCTTTTGCACCGCTTCCTGGGTCGGGACCAGTACCTTGCCGCCCATGTGGCCGCACTTTTTCACGGACGCGAGCTGATCTTCGAAGTGCACGCCGGCTGCGCCCGCTTCAATCATCCCCTTCATCAGTTCGAAGGCGTTCAGCACGCCGCCGAAACCGGCTTCCGCATCCGCTACTATGGGCAGGAAGTAGTCGATGAAGCCCTTGTCCTCTGGTCCAACCTTGTTGGCCCACTGGATCTGGTCGGCCCGGGCGAAGGAGTTGTTGATGCGCTCCACCACGGAGGGGACGGAGTTGGCCGGGTAGAGGGACTGATCCGGGTACATGGTGGAGGAGAGGTTGTTGTCCGCCGCCACCTGCCAGCCGGAGAGATAGATGGCTTCGATGCCGGCCTTGGCCTGTTGCACCGCCTGGCCGCCGGTCAGGGCGCCGAGGCAGTTTACATAGCCTTTCTTGGCGCCGCCGTGGATCAGCTCCCACAGTTTGTCGGCGCCGCGTTGGGCCAGAGTGTGTGCCGGCTGCAGGCTGCCACGCAGGTTCACCACGTCCTCGGCGCTGTAGCCGCGCTTGATCCCTTTCCAGCGGGGGTTTTCTGCCCAGTCTTTCTCGATAGCCTGGATCTGTTGCTCACGGGTCAGTGCCATATCAGTTCCCTCTTTCATTGATTTCACGTTTCCATTGACTTGTTATGGGGGCCGTTACCGGCCCGGGTCTCACAGCCGCTCGTAGCCGGGCAGCGTCAGAAAATCGATGAGTGTGTCGGCGCAGGTGATCTCGTCCATCAGGGCGCTCGCCTCGGCGAAACGGCCCGATTGCCAGCGGGCCTCGCCCACTTCGCCTCTGACCACCTCCTGCTCCTCGGCCAGCATCTGGCGGAACAGCGCCTTGGTCACCGCCTGACCGTTGGAGAGGGTCTTGCCGTGGCGGATCCACTGCCAGATGGAGGTGCGGGAGATCTCGGCGGTGGCGGCATCTTCCATCAGTCCGTAGATGGGCACGCAGCCGTTGCCGTTGATCCAGGCTTCCAGATATTGCAGGGCGACGCGGATATTGGTGCGCATGCCCGCCTCGGTGCGCTCGCCCTCACAGGGGGCCAGCAGGTCGGCGGCCGTGATGGGGGCATCCTGCTCGCGCAGCACGCCGATCTGGTTCTGGGCACCCGCCGGAATGGTGGCGTTGAACACCGCCATGGCGGTATCGGCCAGACCGGGGTGGGCGACCCAGGTACCGTCGTGGCCGTTGTCGGCCTCGCGCTGCTTGTCTGCGTGCACCTTGGCAAACACCTGTTCGTTGACTGCCGCGTCCTTGGCCGGAATAAAGGCAGCCATGC
The DNA here is from genome assembly GCF_040907765.1 of Aeromonas sp. s9. Taxonomy (NCBI): domain Bacteria; kingdom Pseudomonadati; phylum Pseudomonadota; class Gammaproteobacteria; order Aeromonadales; family Aeromonadaceae; genus Aeromonas; species Aeromonas sp. s9. The sequence continues at coordinate 50,175 of NZ_JBFOCK010000048.1, read as the reverse complement.
CCCCCATCGCCAGCGCGCCGCGCTTGTGGCAGGTCTTGATGAGGAGTCGCGAGTAGGCAGAGAGGAACGGCTTGTCCATGGTCACCACCTGACGATCCGGCAGGACGCGATCCGGGTGGTTCTTCAAGGTCTTGATATAGCTGAAGATGTAGTCCCAGCGGCCGCAGTTGAGGGCGACGATGTGATCCTTCATCTGATAGAGCAGCTCGTCCATCTCGAATACCGCCGGCAGGGTCTCGATGAGTACGGTGGCCTTGATGGTACCGCGGGGCAGACCGAATTTGTCCTCGGTCCAGGCGAACACCTCGCTCCACCAGCGCCCTTCCAGATGGCTCTGCAGCTTGGGTACGTAGAAGTAGGGACCGGAGCCCTTGGCCAGCAACGCCTTGTGGTTGTGCAGGAAATAGAGGGCGAAGTCGAACAGGCCGCCGGGAATGGGGGCACCATCAAAGGTGACGTGCTTCTCCGGCAGATGCAGACCGCGAACCCGGCAGATGAGCACGGCCGGATTGGGATTCAGGGTATAGGCCTTCCCCTCCGGGCTCTGGTAGGCAATGGTGCCGTTGACCGCATCGCGCAGGTTGATCTGGCCCTCGATCACCTTGTTCCAGGCTGGGGCCAGGGAGTCCTCGAAGTCGGCCATGAAGACCTTGACGTTGGCGTTGAGGGCATTGATCACCATTTTGCGCTCGACCGGGCCGGTGATCTCCACACGGCGGTCCTGCAGATCGGCGGGGATGCCGCGCACCGTCCAGTCACCAGCGCGAATATGGGCGGTCTCTGGCAGGAAGTCCGGCAACTCGCCGCCATCGATACGGGCCTGGCGTGCGACTCGCTGCTTCAGCAGCTCATTGCGTTGGGGAGCGAAACGTTCCACCAGTTCGGACACCAGGGCCACCGCATCCGGCGTCAGGATCTGCGCGTAATCGGGAAGCATCTCGCCTTGAATGCGCAGGCGGGTGCTGCTGATGGTCTGGGCCGGTGCCGACATAGTGGGTACTCCTCCAAAAGTTACATTTTGAATTTATTAACTACGACTAACGTCTATATCCCTTTCTTTCAAACTCCCCGTAACAGCGGGGTAACACGATTCATAAGGTGCAAAAGAATGGCGGATTCGTCAACTTGATTTTTAAAACAGGTGTTTTTTGATGATAGTTAAGATGCTGTTTTAAATGGATTTATGTGATTAGTGCAAAAGCTCTTTGCAGATGGTTATGCTCTTGGGTTGCCGGGGCGGCAGGGGGGAGGATTTCGGTAGAGGGGATGGGTTAAAAATGTAATTAATTACGTAATAAAATTACAAATGCAAAAACAAATCCCGACATTACTCCAAGCTTTGCAAAAACAGCTGTATGAAATGCCTTCGTTCAATCCAGCCTGCATGGGGGCTATGAAGTAACCGGGTAGTGAACTGGCGTTTAAAACTAAAATGTCAAATTGAGTCAAAATGGCGAAGGCGAACAGGAGAGAGGGAAATGACGAGCAATAACGTAGGTTTGTATCACGGCGTGTCCATGAAGGAGAGGGAGGTTGGAACGCAGCAGATGGTCAATTAAACTGATTTTTGAAGAAAAACCAGCATTTTGTCGTTATTTGCGGTGGCGGTCTGTTGGCCTGGGTCAAGGGCGGTGCCGGACAGCAAAACCGGCGTCTTGAACCGCACTATGGCACGGGCTCGTCTCAGTAATCTTCATCCGGGGCGGCGAGATCGATCACATCGAGGTGCACTGAACTGCCAAACCCGTGCTCTGCGGAATCGAGCTCGGAGGGCGTGGGGGAGATCAGGGGCTGAACGGGCTGGGAGTCAACAGCTTGGGTCATGGATGCTTGCCTCATTGATTGCAAGCCGGTCGGTGATTCCATCACCCTAGTGTCCACCTCCCTGTTTTTATGGCCGGCGGAAAAGTTGCGTATCCTAGCGGCACTTTATGAAAGCTTCAAGTGGTTCTGTATGAAATTCATGCCAATAAAAAGCGGCGACCTGATGAACGGGGGAGGCGAGAGGGAAAAGAGGCAAGCGTCGGGCGTGCAGGCAAAAAAATAGCCCAGTCGTTTGACTGGGCTATTCTCGGGGAATTTGGTCGGTGTGAGAGGATTCGAACCTCCGACCCTCTACACCCCATGCAGATGCGCTACCTGGCTGCGCTACACACCGACGGAGTCAGCTCGGCTGACGGGGAGGAAGTCTAATCGGATGATTTGGCGGGCGCAACTCCTTTTTTATCAGGGAGATGCCGACTGCTTCTTTATTGTTCAGCCAAGATGCAACTTGGGCCCTGGCCGGAGTTTTGGCATAATCGCCGCCCCCTTCGGCGGGCACAGGGTGGCGAACACCCGACTCGGGGCGTTCTTATGTCGCCGGGGCCTTTGGCCTCTCTTTCATTGACAGCATCTTCTGCCGTGGGCTACCGGCTACCGGCCAGCGCGAGGGGGAAGGGGCCCGGTGTGCCCAGGGCCGGGACGCAGCAATCCGGGAGTGCGCGGCCGATGCCGTGCAGGGGCCAGGCAAGCCGACATCATATCGACGAGAGGAGCAGGGCGTGAAACCATCTGAAGTTGCAGCACAGATCAGCCAGCGCGAGCAGGACGAACGCTGGATGCGCCATGCCATGGCCCTGGCTGCCAGGGCAGAGGGGATAGGCGAGATCCCGGTGGGCGCCGTGCTGGTGCTGGGGGACAAGATAGTGGCAGAGGGGTGGAATCGCTCCATCAGCGAGCACGACGCCTGCGCCCATGCCGAGGTGATGGCGCTTCGGGAAGCGGGCAAGCAGCTTGAAAACTATCGCCTGCTCGACACCACCCTCTATGTGACGCTGGAGCCCTGCTGTATGTGTGCCGGCGCCCTCATCCACAGCCGGGTCAAGCGGGTGGTCTATGGTGCCCGGGATTTGAAGACGGGGGCGGCAGGCTCTGTGTTCGACATCCTGCTGGATCCCCGCCACAACCACCAGGTGGCACTGACGGGGGAGGTGCTCGCCGACGCCTGCTCGGCCCAGCTGTCGGATTTCTTCAAGCGGCGCCGCGCCGAGAAGAAGGCGGCCAGACTCGCCGCGAAAGAGGCGCTTCCTCAAGATGACAGCGGGGCCTGATGGCCCCGTTTGCTTTTATTTCACTGCCAGACAGGCTGCCTGCTTCCCCCCGAATACCAACTGCCACACCCCCCGATGAAGCCCGTGCTCTTTGCCGCTGTTGATGTAACAAAACTGTCATGCATCCGCCATATAATGCCGCCAAGCCTAGCTCACATTGAGGTCTTGCATGTCATCGGAATCGTTAAATCTGGTCATGGCGGGCAGTCGAAAACGCCGGATCAAGGATAAATTGGCCAAATATGGCGTCACCACAGGGGGAGCCCTGGTGCTGGTGGCGCTGTTGCTTATCTTCTTCTACCTGCTTTATGTGGTGAAGCCCATCTTCAATGGCGCCAGCATGGAGAGCACCGCGTCCTTCACCCTGCCCATCAAGGGTAAGACCGCCTGGCTCGGGGTCGAGGAGCAAAACGAGATAGGTTACCGCTTCAGCGACCTGGGGAAGGTCAAGTTCTTTGCCGTGCAACCGGATGGCAAGATCAAGACCGGACAGGTGATTGGCGAGGCACAGGTGAACGGCGAGATCACGGCGGTCGCGCCGCCTGCACCGGGCCAGAAACTCATCGCCTATGGGTTTGCCGACGGCAAGGCTCAGGTGGTGCAACCCTATTTCAAGATCTCCTATCCCAATGACGTGCGCGTCATCGAGCCCAGCCTGCAATATCCCTTCGGCGAGACCCCCGTGGTGATCGATCCCCAGGGCAAGGCGCTGACGCGCATGGTCTTCGAGGCGACCAAGGACAAGATGGCGACCGCGGCCGTGACCGAAGATGGTCGTGGTGTGCTGATGGTGATGAGCGGCGAGGAGAATTTCCTCTCCGGCGAAATCGAGTGGAGCAACCAGACCTACACCATTCCGTCCCTGCCACGCTATGTTGACCAGATGCTGCTGACCCCGAACCTGCGCCTGTTGTTCGTGCGCGAGGGCAACCGCCTGTCGGTCTATGACATCCACAACCTGAGCGATATTTCCCTGCGCAATGTCATGGAGATCAACGCCCCCAATGCCAGCGTGACCCAGGTGGCCCTGCTCTCCGGTGCGTCCTCCCTGCTGGTGGGCAACGACAACGGCGTCATCTCCCAGTGGTTCGAGGTGGCAAAGGATGGCAAGCGCCAGTTCACCCAGATCCGTGACTTCAAGAGTGACGCGCCGGTCGCCCTGCTGACCCCCGAGCACTTTCGCAAGGGCTTCATCAGCGCAGGCAGCGACGGCACCATCAACTTCTTCCATGCCACCGGCGAAGCCAAGCTGCTTGGCGAGAAGGTTGACGGGGGCAACCTGGCTGCCGTTGCCATCTCTCCTCGCCACAACCTGCTGTTGACCCAGCAGGGGGATGACTTCAAGGTCTTTGACGTCGAGAACGATCACCCCGAGGTAACCTGGTCTGCCCTCTGGCAACAGGTGTGGTATGAAGGCTATCCCGAGCCCCAGTACGTGTGGCAGTCCACCTCCGCCAGCAACGACTTCGAAGCCAAGCTGAGCCTGGTGCCCCTGGTGTTCGGTACCTTGAAAGCCTCCTTCTATGCCATGGTGTTCGCGGTGCCCCTGGGTGTCGCCGGCGCAATCTATACCGCCTACTTCATGTCGGCGGGGCTGCGCAAATACGTCAAGCCGACGGTGGAGATCATGGCGGCGCTGCCGACCGTCATCCTCGGCTTCCTGGCGGGTCTGTGGCTCGCGCCCATCATCGAAGGGGCCCTGCCCGGGGTGATCCTGCTGCTGATCCTGCTGCCCATGGGCATGCTGCTCACCGCCCTGGTGTGGAACTATCTGCCGGAGCGCGGCCGCACCTGGCTGCCGGAAGGCTGGCACGCCATCCTGCTCATCCCTGTGCTGCTGTTCATCGGTTGGGGCGCCTTCGCCTTGAGCCCCATCATCGAGAACGCCTTCATGCACGGTGATTCGCGCATCTGGCTGACCCACGACATGGGCATCAAGTTTGACCAGCGCAACTCCCTGGTGGTTGGTATCGCCATGGGCTTTGCGGTCATCCCCACCATCTTCTCCATCGCCGAAGACGCGGTCTTCTCGGTGCCCAAGCACCTGACCCAGGGCTCGCTTGCGCTGGGGGCGACCCCGTGGCAGACCCTGAGCCGGGTGGTGATCCTCACCGCGAGCCCAGGCATCTTCTCGGCGGTGATGATGGGCCTTGGCCGCGCCGTGGGCGAGACCATGATCGTGCTGATGGCCACCGGCAACACCCCCATCATGGACTTTTCCATGTTCCAGGGGCTGCGGACCCTGGCGGCGAACATCGCGGTGGAGATGCCGGAATCGGAAGTGGGCAGCTCCCACTACCGGGTGCTCTTCCTCGCCGCCTTCGTGCTGTTTGTGTTCACCTTCTTGTTCAATACCCTGGCCGAATTCGTCCGCCAGCGGTTGCGTGAAAAGTACAGCTCTCTGTAAGGACTAAGGAATCGACAATGGGTAAGTGGTTTAAATCGGGGGCCCCCTGGATCTGGATGACGGGGGGCGCCGTCAGCCTGAGTCTGGTGGCCGTACTGGGTCTGTTGTTGCTGATCGGCTGGCGTGGTCTGGTCTATTTCTGGCCCCATCCCATCTATGAGTGGCAACTTGAAGATGCAAGCGGCAACAAGAGCGTCCTGATTGGCGAGATCAACGACCGGGAGCTGGTGCCGGTGGAGCGCCTGCGCGCCGCAGGCCAGGCGCTGGAAGGGGAGGATCGCGAAGAGATTACCCGTTATCTGGTCAAGACCGGCAACCGGGAGTTCGTGGACCTCGATTTTCGCTGGGTGCTGGAGACCGATATCAAATCGCGCACCCAGCCGGCGGAGCTCGCCATGGTGGAGCGTGCCACCAACGGCAACTTCTATGGTTACATCACCTCGGTGAAGGAAGATGGCCAGGAGCTGACCACGGATCTGCATCCCGCCTTGCAGCGGGTGCTGGCCCGTGCCAACGGCCTCTCAAGCCAAGCCAACGACCTGCAAAAAGGGGCCATCGGCAGCATCAACTATCAGCTGGAGCGCCTGCGCCTGAAAGAGCGCAAGGCCGAGCTGGATGACAAGCTGACCGATCAGCTTAAAGCCGAGCTGGCGAGCGAGCGTCAGGCGCTCAACGACCGTTACCAGGTGCTGGAGAAAGAGCTCTTCTCCCTGCGTACCCAGGCGGACAGAGACAGCATCACCGTCAAGGACATGCGCGGCGAGCTGGTGACCATGCCGATGTCCCGGGTGCTGGATGTAGTCTGGCCCAACGACATGAGCCTGATGGCCAAGGTGGGTCACTGGTTCCACCAGATTGGCAAGTTCGTCTCCGATGACCCCCGGGAGGCGAACACCGAGGGCGGCGTCTTCCCGGCCATCTTCGGCACCGTCTTCATGGTGATCCTGATGGCCATCATCGTGACCCCGCTCGGGGTGGTGGCGGCGGTCTACCTGCACGAGTACGCGGGCAAGAACAGCCTGACCAAGATCATCCGCATCGCGGTGATCAACCTGGCGGGGGTACCCTCCATCGTCTACGGCGTGTTTGGTCTGGGCTTCTTCGTCTACACCCTGGGGGGCAGCATCGACCGCCTCTTCTACCCGGAAGCGCTGCCGAGTCCGACCTTCGGTTCCCCCGGAGTCATCTGGTCAGCCCTGACCCTGGCCATCCTGACCCTGCCGGTGGTGATCGTCTCCACCGAAGAGGGGCTGGCCCGGATCCCGAGCACCATTCGCCAGGGTTCGCTGGCGCTGGGTGCCACCCAGGCCGAGACCCTGTGGCGCATCGTGCTGCCCATGGCAAGCCCGGCCATCATGACCGGCCTTATCCTGGCCATCGCCCGTGCGGCGGGCGAGGTGGCGCCGCTGATGCTGGTGGGGGTGGTGAAGCTTGCTCCCACGTTGCCGATGGACGGCAACTTCCCGTACCTGCACGTGGAGCGCAAGTTCATGCACCTGGGCTTCCACATCTATGACGTGGGCTTCCAGAGCCCGAACGTCGAGGCGGCGCGTCCTCTGGTCTACGCCACCTCCTTCCTGCTGGTGACGGTGATCGTCGGCCTCAACCTGACGGCGATCGGTATTCGTAACCACCTGCGCGAGAAATTCCGGTCGCTGGAACATTAATCCAGCCATTACAGAGACGGGCAGGGACCTTCCCTGCCAACCAGATATTCCGGCAGCGGGCAAGACGTTTGCCCGCTGCCACCAAGAGAATTTGAGGTAAACAGATGATCAACGTAACACCGAGTTCGGCCCCGCACACCGCCACCGACCTGCTCAACCTGACCCCGGAGCAGACTGCGCTGGAGGTGAAGGATCTCAACCTGTACTACGGCAACAAGCAGGCGCTGTTCAACGTCAACATGAAGATCCCCAAGGGTCAGGTCACCGCCTTCATCGGCCCGTCCGGTTGCGGCAAGTCCACTTTGCTGCGCTGCATCAACCGGATGAACGATCTGGTGGAGATCTGCCGCATCGAGGGGGAGATCCAGCTGCACGGCCACAACATCTATGACAAGAGCGTGGATGTCTCCGCCCTTCGCCGTCAGGTGGGCATGGTGTTCCAGCGCCCCAACCCCTTCCCCAAGTCCATCTACGAGAACGTGGTCTACGGCCTGCGCCTGCAGGGCATCAATGACCGCCGTACCCTGGACGAGGCCGCCGAGCGTTCCCTGCGCGGTGCCGCCCTGTGGGAGGAGGTGAAGGATCGTCTGCACGACAATGCCTTTGGTCTCTCCGGCGGTCAGCAGCAGCGTCTGGTGATTGCCCGTGCCATCGCCATCGAGCCGGAAGTGCTGTTGCTCGATGAACCGACCTCGGCGCTGGACCCCATCTCCACCCTCACCATCGAGGAGCTCATCAACGAGCTCAAGAGCCAGTTCACCGTGGTGATCGTGACCCACAACATGCAGCAGGCGGCGCGGGTCTCGGATCAGACCGCGTTCATGTACATGGGGGAACTCATCGAGTACTCGAATACCAACACCATCTTCACCACCCCGGCCAAGAAGAAGACCGAAGACTACATTACCGGTCGTTACGGCTAAGGGATGCCGCTGATTGAGATGAGCAAGATGAGCAAGATGGGCATCAACAAACAGATTGGCAGTCAGTTCAACGGCTAAGGCATAATCGGAGCAACAAGGATTACTGGTATGGACAATATGAACCTCAACAAACACATCTCCGGTCAGTTCAATGCCGAGCTTGAGAGCGTGCGCAACCAGGTACTGGTGATGGGGGGGCTGGTGGAGAAGCAACTCACCGACGCCATCGCCGCCATCCATGGCCAGGATCTGGATGCGGCGCGCAAGATCGTGGCCAACGACCACAAGGTCAACGCCATGGAAGTGGCGATCGACGAGGAGTGCACCCGCATCATCGCCAAGCGTCAGCCCACCGCGTCCGACCTGCGGCTGGTGATGGCCATCATCAAGACCATCACGGATCTGGAGCGGATCGGCGACGTGGCGGACAAGATTGCCCGCATGCTGACCGACAACGCCAACAAGCCCCAGCCACCGCTGGTGTCGCTGGAGAACATGGGGCGTCGCACCATCAAGATGCTCCACGACGTGCTCGACGCCTTCGCCCGCATGGATCTGGATGCCGCCCTGGCGGTCTACAAGGAAGATGACAAGGTGGACCGCGAATACGAGTCCATCATCCGCGAGCTGATGACCTACATGATGGAAGATCCGCGCACTATACCGCAGGTGCTGAACGTCTTGTGGGCGGCACGGGCCATCGAGCGGGTCGGCGATCGCTGCCAGCACATCTGCGAGTACATCGTCTACTACGTCAAGGGCAAGGATGTGCGTCACACCAAGGCCGATGACCTGAGCGATCTGCTGGGCAAGGGCTGATGGGGCGCCTTGGGTGGAGCTCCCGTCGCGGCTGCACGACGGGAATCCAACTCTGATTGAATAAAAAGGCGCTTTGAGCGCCTTTTTCATTGCATGGCACGGCAGTTCAAGATAACGCCACCCAGCGGGCGCTTTTCTGCTAGAATATGGCCCCTGTGTGAGTCCCGGATGGAGTCACGGTCCGGTTTCCCGGGCCCAGTTTGCCGTCTTGTGCTAAGGCGGCTGTAGCAATAGGTTAATCATGAGTTTTGCCGATAGTTTGTTCTTTCTGATGCTGCTGGTCGCCGGCAGCGTGTTCTTCTCACTCTCCGAGATCTCCCTTGCCGCCTCCCGCAAGATCAAGTTGCAGGTGATGGCCGACGAGGGCAACCGCCACGCCGAGAAGGTGCTGGCATTGCAGGCCCAGCCGGGCAACTTCTTTACCGTGGTGCAGATAGGCCTCAATACCGTCGCCATCCTCGGCGGTATCCTGGGGGAATCCGCCCTCAATCCCGCCATCAGGGAGCTGATTGCCGGCTTCTACCAGGGGCCCTGGCTCGGCCAGATTAGCTCTGCGGCCTCGTTCGTCTTCGTCACCGGCATGTTCATCCTGATAGCGGACCTGATGCCCAAGCGCCTTGCCATGACCATGCCCGAGCGGATCGCTGTTGTGGTGGTGCGTCCCATGATGCTGTGCGTCACCTTGCTGATGCCGCTGGTGTGGCTGTTCAACGGCATGGCCAACGGCCTGTTCCGGCTGATGCGCATCTCCATGGTGCGCAACGACGAGATCACCTCCGACGATATTTATGCGGTGATGGATGCAGGTGCCGAAGCCGGTGTCATCCAGCGCGAGGAGCACCAGCTCATCGAGAACGTGTTCGAGCTCCAGTCTCTGGGTGTCACTTCCGCCATGACGGCGCGGGAGAGCCTCATCTACTTCACCCTGCAAGAGGGGGAGGAGAGCATCAAGGCGAAGATCGCCGAGCACCCCCACAACAAGTTCCTGGTGTGCGACCACAACCTCGACAGCATCAAGGGGTTCGTGGATGCCAAGGAGCTGCTGATCCGCGTCATCAGCGGCCAGAGCATCGATCTCAACAGCGGCTCCCTGGTGCAGAACGTCATCATCATTCCCGACACCCTCAACCTCTACGAGGCGATGGAGTACTTCAAGAACCATCGCGGCGATTTTGCGGTGGTGATGAACGAATACGCCCTGGTGGTGGGCATCGTCACCATGAACGACCTGATGAGCACCGTCATGGGGGAGTGGGCCACCCACGTGGTGGAAGAGCAGATCGTCCAGCGGGACGAGAACTCCTGGCTGGTGGACGGGGTGACCCCCATCTCCGACGTGATGCGCGCCTTCGACATCGAGGAGTTCCCGGAAAACCAGAACTACGAGACCATCGCCGGTTTCATCATGTACATGCTGCGCAAGATCCCCAAGCGCACCGACTCGGTCAAATATGCCGGTTACAAGTTCGAAGTGGTGGACATCGACAGTTACAAGATTGACCAGTTGCTGGTCACCCGGGTAGAACCTGCGAGCAATGAGAAGCCCGCTCAGGAATCCTAAAGGAGTTCGTTAGCAATCATGAAGATGAAGACTCATTCCCGTGCGCTGGCCTGTGTGGCGCTCGCCCTGGCACTGGGTGCCTGCAGCCAGAGCGCACCGCGCAAGCCGGTGGCGCCTGCCAAACCCGTCGCTCCCCAGCCTGCCGTGGTGGTCCCGCAGCAGGATCCCGATGCGGTGGTGCAAAGCGCCGTGGCAGAGCCCAGCCCGGTGTTCGACGAGGAGTATCACGGCCCGGATCAAGGGTCGCTTGAATCGGTCACCGCCCTGTTTGCCCGGGGTTACATCGAATCCGCCATGCGCGAGACCATGCTGGCGGCGGTGCACAGCGACTATCCGCTGCTCGGCATGCGGGACGTGCGTCTCACTGACCCTGTTGCCAAGTTCCTCACCTCGGCCCAGGCACGCACCACGGCCCACGACTACCTCTATGCCGGGGTGCAGCGTCGGCTGGGCCGCCCCCTCAGCCCCGCCCAGTGGGAGCAGATCTGGCAGGGCTATCCCCAGCAGGGCCGGGTCTCCGACTGGGTCAAGCAGACCAAGCGGGTGATGGCCGGGCGCTGAGCCCCTGGTTATCGGCGGCTGTGCCCGCCTTGATCCCCTGTTTCACAAGAGGCCACCCCCCGGGGTGGCCTCTTGTCGTTTCAGTGCCTGGCCAGGTGATGCCTGTGCCGGGGAGACCTCCCTTTGCCGCCATCATCCTGAGCTTGCCCGGATTTGTTCGTAGCCCCCGATTGCCTCTTGTTCTACTTTGGGTCATGATATTTGGGATTTCTAGCCGTCTAGATGTTTTGATGGCTTAATGTGGTTTCACACAATAAACACCCGTCATGGCGGGGAGACGCAGAGAGACAGAGATGGACAAGCAGGATTTGTGGGTACTCGATGGCGGTATGGGCCGTGAACTGGCGCGGCGTGGTGCGCCGTTCCGTCAACCGGAGTGGTCGGCACTGGCGTTGATGGAAGCGCCCGAGACGGTGCGCGAGGTACACCAGGCCTATGCGACGAGCGGTGCCCGGGTGATCACCACCAACAGCTATGCCCTGGTGCCCTTCCATATCGGCGAGGCACGCTTTGCCGCCCAAGGGGAGGCACTTGCAGCTCTGGCCGGGCAACTGGCCCGAGACGTGGCCGACGAGCAGGGGGGAGCCGTCAAGGTGGCCGGCTCCTTGCCGCCGCTCTTTGGCTCCTATCGTGCGGACCTCTATCAGGCCGAGCGGGTGAGCGAGCTGGCGACACCGCTTATCCGTGCCCTGTCACCCCATGTGGATCTCTGGCTGGCGGAGACCATGAGCCTCATCGCCGAGCCCCTGGCCCTCAAGGCCCTGCTGCCCGAGGACGGCAAGCCGTTCTGGGTCTCCTTTACTCTGGAAGACGAAGCGCCGGGCAGCGAGCCCACCCTGCGCTCCGGCGAGCGGGTGGCGGATGCCGTGACCGCGTTGGCGTCGGCCGGGGTGGATGCCATCCTGTTCAACTGCTGCCAGCCCGAGGTGATTGAAGGGGCGCTCAAGGTGGCCGTCGCCGCGTTGCAGGTTCAGGGGCGCACCGACGTTCGCCTCGGCGCCTATGCCAACGCCTTCCCGCCCCAGCCCAAGGAGGCGACTGCCAATGACGGTCTGGACGAGATCCGCGGCGATCTGGGGCCGCTGGATTACCTCGGCTGGGCCGAGCGCTGGCGCAGAGCCGGGGCAAACCTCATCGGCGGCTGCTGCGGCATCGGCCCGGAACACATCGAGGCGCTGGCCAGCCGGCTGCGTTAAGGAGCGCCCATGAAAGAGAGCAAGATCGGGCTCTGGTCCCTCACTGCGCTGGTGTTCAGCTCCATGGTGGGGGCCGGCATCTTCAGCCTGCCCCAGAACATGGCCGATGTGGCGGGCGCCCGCGCCGTGCTGATCGGCTGGGCCGTCACCGGGGTCGGCATACTGGCGCTGGCCATGAGCTTCCTCTACCTGTCGCGGCTCAAACCCGAGCTCGACGGCGGCATCTACAGCTATGCCCGGGCCGGCTTTGGCGAGCTGGTGGGGTTCTTCTCCGCCTGGGGATACTGGCTCTGTGCCACCATCGGCGTGGTGGGGTATCTGGTGATCGCCTTCGCGGCGCTGGGCAGCTTCGTCGATACGCCGGAGCGGGTCTGGTTTGGCGAGGGCAACACATTGGCAGCTTTTGTCGGCGAGTCCTGCATCCTCTGGGCGGTGCACCTGCTGGTGGCCCGCGGCGTGCAGCAGGCGGCCCTGTTCAATCTGGTGGCGACCCTGGCCAAGAGCCTGCCGCTGCTGCTGTTCATCCTGTTCGCCTGCTACTGGTTCGATCCGGTCACCTTTGCGGCGGATCAGGAGGGCAGCACCCTGGCGGTACCGGTCTCCGAGCAGGTGCGCAACACCATGCTCATCACCCTCTGGGTTTTCACCGGCATCGAAGGGGCAGCGGTGCTCTCGGCCCGGGCGAGAAACAAGCGGGACGTGGGCACCGCCACCGTGCTCGGCGTGGTGCTGGCGCTGCTGCTCTATGTGCTCATCTCGGTGCTGGCGCTCGGAATATTGAGCCGCCCGGAGCTTGCGGCCCTGCCCAACCCCTCCATGGCGGGATTGATGGCCCAGATGACGGGTTCCTGGGGCAAGCTGCTCATCAGCGCCGGCCTCATCGTGTCGGTGCTCGCCTCCTACGTGAGCTGGACCCTCTTCTCGGCCGAGGTGCCGTTCAGCGCGGCTCGTCACGGGGCCTTCCCGGCCATCTTCCGGCGCGAGAACCGCAACGGCACCCCCATCGCCTCGCTCTGGCTCACCAGCCTGACCGTGCAGGGCTGCTTGCTGCTGGTATGGCTGCTTGGCAAGGGGTATACCAACCTGCTGCTCATCTCCACCTCCATGATCCTGGTGCCCTACCTGCTCATCGGCCTCTTCCTGCTCAAGCTGGTCTTCAGTGGCAAGGGGGGGCAGGGCCGCGGCCTGATGCGGGTGGTGGCGCTGGTGTCGAGCGGTTATGGTTTCTGGCTGCTCTACGCCGCCGGGGTGGAGTACCTGCTGCTGTCGCTTCTGCTCTACGGGCCGGGTCTGCTGCTGTTTCTCTACAGCCGTCGCCAGCTCGGCGCCGAGCAGCGGCTCAGCGGGCGCGAACGGCTGCTGGCCGGGGTGACGCTGCTGAGCCTGATCCCCGCCGTCTGGTCCTTCGTTCACGTCTGACCCGGGGGTTGTCCCTGTCATGAAAAAGAGCGCCCCTGGGCGCTCTTTTTTATCCTGGTCGGTGGGTCAACCGCTGGTGGGGCCCGCCGGTTTGCCAAACAGCACGGCGAGCTTTTGCCGCCATGGGAGGCCCCGGGCCTCTTGCAGCATGTCGCGCCACTCGTGGAAGGTGAGGGTGAGGGGGTTGAAGCTGTGAATTGGCTTGGTGATGCCGAAACGGCACGGCTCGCCCAAGTCTTCTTCCACGAAGGTGCCAAACAGCCGGTCCCAGATGATGAGCACGCCGGCGAAGTTGCGATCGATGTATCTGGCATTGCTGGCGTGGTGCACCCTGTGGTGGGACGGGGTGTTGAAGATCCATTCAAGTTTGCCCAGCTTGCCCACCACCTGGGTGTGGACGAAGAACTGAAAACCCAGGCTCAAGAGCACGGTGGCCACCACCGCCTCGGGGGGGAAGCCGATGAGGATCATGGGGATCCAGAACAGCCACATGCCGGAGACCGGGTACATCAGGCTCTGGCGAAAGGCGGTGGAGAGGTTGAGCCGCTCCGAGCTGTGGTGCACCACGTGGGAGGCCCAGAGCCAGCGCACATGGTGGCTCGCGAAGTGGAACAGCCAGTAGCAGAGATCCTGCAACAGAAAGAGCAGCAAGAGGCTCCAGAGGTTCAGCTCGATATCGAATAATCGCCAGCCCCAGAGGGTGTCATAGAGATAGGCGATGGCAATGGCGGCCAGGGCATCGCCCCCCTGATGCATCAGTGCCAGGGTGGCATTGGCGAAGAGATCCTTCCACTGGTAGCCCGCCGTGGGATAGGCGGCGCCGTGTTTTCGCAGGTAGAGCATCTCCCAGCCGATGAAAACCAGAAAGAGGGGCGAGAGGTAGAGCAGGAGCAGTTGCACATCCATGTGAGCCATCCGGTTGGACCAGTTGGATGTCAGCATACCGGATGATGTTAGAAACTCATTAACATTTGATGGTGATCCTCCTGTCTGACGCGGCCCGGCCTTGCCCTCCCTGTTTACACTGAAGAAGGAGCGCGCGCGGCATCTACCGCAAGCGGCAGTACCTTGGGAGGGAGAGAAAATGAACGGGACGCCTGTTTGTCTCATGCTCGGCCTGCTCAGTGCGAGTGCGATGGCCAATGACAATTTCAACAGCGAGTTGAGCCATGTTGTCGGTGGTGCGGCCATGGGGGCGGGCTTTACGGCCATCGCGGATCACTATGGCTATCGGGAGCACAGGGGCTGGATTGGTTTTGGCATCTCGACCGGCATCGGCATCGCCGCAGAGCTGATCGAGCGGGCCAGTGGTCAGGGACCCTTCTCCGCCCTGGATGCGGGGGCCAATGCGCTGGGGGCCGCCGCCGGTGCCTACGGGACGGATCGCTGGCTGCTGGCACCCGTGGTGCTGCCCGAGCAGCACTTCGCCGGCCTGACGGGCATGTATCGATTCTAGGGCGAGCCACCTGGAACAAAAAAGGGAGCCTGGGCTCCCTCTTCTTGATTTGCATGACACCGCTGCGCGGTTGATCGAGCCCGGGTTTGCCCCTTTACCGGATTGCCAATATCGGTGCGCTCGTCAGAGTACCTGGCTCAGGAACTGGCGCAGGCGCGGGGAGGGGGGATTGTCGAAGAAGTCGGCGGGTTTCTCGTCCACCAGCAGCTCGCCGCTCTCCATGAAGAGCACCCTGTCCGCCACTTCCCGGGCAAAGCCCATCTCGTGAGTCACTACCACCATGGTCATCCCTTCGCGGGCCAACCCCTTCATGACGTCCAGCACCTCTCCCACCATTTCGGGGTCGAGGGCGCTGGTGGGCTCGTCAAACAGCATGATGCGCGGCTGCATGGCGAGCGCCCGGGCGATGGCCACCCGCTGCTGCTGGCCGCCGGAGAGCTGGGAGGGGTAGCTCTGGGCCTTGTTGGAGAGACCGACCTTGAGCAACAGGGCCTTGGCCCGCGCCTCTGCCTCCTGGCGAGAGAGCCCTCTCACCTTCTGGGGGGCCAGCGTGATGTTGTCCAGCACCGTCAGGTGAGGGAAGAGGTTGAAGGACTGGAACACCATGCCCACCTCTTCCCGCAGCTTGTTGACATCCCCGGGTTCGGTGAGGCTGATGCCGTCGACCACGATATTGCCATCGTTGATGGTCTCCAGCTGGTTGAGGGTGCGCAGGAAGGTGGACTTGCCCGAGCCGCTCGGCCCCACGATCACCACCACTTCCCCTTCGGCCACCTGGGTGCTGACGTTTTTCAGGGCGTGCACCTCAGTGCCGTAGAACTTCTCTACACCGGTCGCCTTGATGATGGGATCAGTTGCAGCGCGCATAGTTCACCTCCAGACGACGCACCGGGAAGGGGCAGGGAGTGCCAGTGATGGCAGAACGTTTCGACACCGATGGCGCCTTGATAACGGGATCAGTTGCTGCGCGCATATTTCACCTCCAGACGACGCACTAGGAAGGAGAGAGTGCCGGTCAGCACCAGATAGAGCAGGGCCACGGTGAACCACACCTCGAACGGGCTGAAGGTGGAGCTGACCACTTCGCGCCCCGCCTTGGTGAGATCGGTGATGGAGATGACGGAGACCAGAGAGGAGTCCTTGATGAGGTTGATGAACTGGCCCGCGAGCGGTGGCAGCACCCGTTTGAAGGCCTGGGGCAGGATGACGTAGCGCATGGTCTGGGCCGAGGTCATGCCAAGGCTTCTGCCCGCTTCCATCTGCCCCTTGTGAATGGAGCTGATGCCGGCGCGCACGATTTCCGCCACGTAGGCGCCGGTGAAGACCGCGAGCGCCGCCACACCAGCGGTGAATCGGTCGAGGTTCAGCACGGTGCCGATAAAGAAATAGACGATGAAGATCTGCACCAGCAACGGGGTGCCACGGATGAGCTCCACATAGGTCACGGCCAGGTTGCGCAGGGCCGGATTGGGGGAGAGGCGGGCGAGCCCGGCCAGGGTGCCAAGCAGGATGGCGAAGATGCCCGCCACCAGGGAGAGCTTGACCGTGACCCAGACGCCCCAGGCAATGGGGCCGGCGGTCCAGCTCAGTTGCACATCCAGGGTATCGCCGAGGAAGACGGTATCCCCTTCAGCCAGCTGGGAGCCCTTGGGAGCGATGGCCTGACGGCGGCTGGGGTCGAGATCGTCTTGCAGGAAGAGCTGTCCCTTGTCCGCGACCACGGTGCCGTCAAACTCGGCATAGTGTTTCTGTTCTGCCTGATAGGCGATGTACTGGGGAATGCGTTCCCAGCGCCAGGTGTAATCCACTGCCTGCACGGCCTTGTAGATGCCGAAAATGGCGGCCAGCACCAGCAGCAGGAAGATCCCGTGCCAGAGCAGCTGATTGGGCTGTTTTTCCATCTGTCTTGTGAGTTTGGGGTTGATCACTGTCACAACCTCTTTTGTCGTTATCGTGTGGGGAGTCTGCGTGAAGGGGCGGCATGCCGCCCCTTTGAGAGGTTATTTGAGCTGGTTCAGCCAGGCGGTGGATTCAAACCACTTCTTGTAGAGACGGTCGTAGCTGCCGTCGCCCTTGATCTGGCGCAGGTAGTTGTTGAACCAGTTGAGGGTGTCCTGATCCCCCTTGCGGATGGCCCAGGCCAGCGGCTCGAAGGTGAACGGCTTGTCGAGGTGCACCACGGCGCCCTGGTTCTGGGACGCGAAGATGGCGTTGTAGGGCAGGTCGTAGACGAAGGCATCCACCTTGCCGTTGATCACTTCCAGCTTGGCGTCATCCTGGGTTTCAAACTGCAGCAGGGTGGCCTTGGGGATCATGCGCTTGACTGCTTGCTCGCCCGTGGTGCCGAGTTTGACCGCGATCTTGTATTTGGGATCGTTGAGGTCCTGGAAGGATTTGATTTCGCCCGCCTTGTCCTTGCGAAGCACAATGGTCTGGCCGACGACGATGTAGGGATCGGCAAAGTTCACGCGCAGGTTGCGCTGGGGAGTGACGGTCATGCCGCCCATGATGACGTCGAACTTGTCGGTCAAGAGCGCGGGGATGATGCCGTCCCAGGCGGTGTTGACGAACTCCACCTTCACGCCCATCTCCTTGGCGACCATCTTGGCGAGATCCACGTCAAAGCCGATGTACTGGCCCTGCTTGTTGGTCATCTCGAAGGGTTGATAGCCGGCATCGAAGCCGACCCGCAGCACACCGCGTTCCAGCACGGCATCCAGGGTGGAAGTGGGCGCGGCGTTGGCCAGCCCGCACAGCAGCAGGGTAGAGAGAATGAGTTTTTTGATCATAAATGACGTCTCTGTCGTAAATGTGGTCGGCCTTGAACCTGCTCCCGTGCGACTCCATGGCACAAGAGACTGCTGCATCCGGCAGCAGGCAAGACAGGATTATTGTCTTGGTCGGGGCAAAAGCCCCATATGAGATTCTATGAATGGTTCGTTGGATGAAAAATGTACCAAAACCTGTTTGTGCCAGAAGACTCAATAAGTTATGGAGACTTTTATCCCTCGTGGTGACTCATAAAACCACATGAAAACAACATATCTATCTAATGGCGCCGGTTCAAGTGCAAAATATCCGGCGGCCGTCTCGGTGGAAAATCCGGGCACAGACAGGGCGTTGTTCGGCACGCTTCACGGGGAGTAGGGCGTGCGAGCCGGGCAAATATTTTTGCCCGGCCCATAGGCTCCCTCTGTGTCTTGTCATGGGCTTCCCATATACTCAGCCATCCCCATTGGAAGGTTCGGGAATGGACGCCTCAATTCTGCTCAATCTGGACGTATTTACCCTGATGTTGATGGCCCTCGGGGGCTACAGCCTGGGATTCATCACCCTCTCCATCATCTGGTGGACCCACAGGGAAATACCCGGTCTCGGGCTCTGGTGGTGGTCCAGCCTCTGTGCCCTGGCGGCGCAATCGCTCTTCTTCATGCAGGCATTTGCCCCCCATATCGCGGGGATCTGGCTGGCCAACCTGCTCATCACCTTCTGCCTCGCCCTGATGCCACTCGCCATCCAGCGCTTCTTCGGGGAGCCGCCAAACTGGCGGGCATTCACCCTCTTCATGCTGGTCTACCTGCTGATCCTCTGCTGGAGCGTCATCTTCAACGACAAGATGGCCCCCCGGGTGCTGCTGGCCTGCCTGAGCTACATGATGGTGGGGGCGGTGATTGTCTGGCTCATCTGGCGCCATGGCTACCCTGACTATCTGCCCGCGGTGCTGGTGTTCACCGTGGTCAACATCCTGCTCTACGGTTTCAATCTGGTGCGCATGGGGGCCTTGCTCGGCGGCGAGGTGCGGGTCCTGATGGATCAGCATGTGGTCAATGTGCTCCCCTTCCTCTCCATGCTGATGGGCAACTATCTGTCGACCTTCGGGGTGCTGCTGATCTGTACCCAGTACCGGGCCCTGGCCCTGCGGCGACAGGCCAGCCAGGATCCCCTGACCGGCCTCCTGAACCGGCGCGGCTTCATGGATCACTGCGTGACGATGGCAAGGCAGGGGGCGCTGGTGGTGCTGGATCTCGACGACTTCAAGCAGATCAACGATCGCCACGGTCACGAGACCGGGGACAGGGTGCTGGAGGCGGTGGGTCGCTATCTTGCCGGCCAGCGGGATCTGGTGGCCAGCCGCTTCGGCGGGGAAGAGTTTGTGCTGCTGTTGCCCGAGTGGGACCCCCTGGCCCAGCAGGCGCGCTGCGAGCAGATCCGCCAGGGAATAGAAACGCTGGAGCTGAAGGGGGTCCGGGTGACGGCCAGCCTGGGGTGGGTGCCCAGCGCCCGTGAATGGCACTTTGACACCCTGTTCAGCCAGGCAGATCGCGCTCTCTATCAGGCCAAGCGGGAGGGCAAGAACCGGATCTGTCAGGGGGCCTGATCCCCCGTCAGGTCATGCCCGGCCGGTGGCCGTCGGCTCCGACCGGACAAAGGCATACCGAGTCAGCCACCTGGTCGCATCAGACCAGAATGGCCGCCTGGCGGCCTGTCAGCGGTGCAACTCCCCCGCGCGTTCCGGCTGATAGACCACTTCCAGGATCTCCACCTGGATGGTGCGACCGGCTGGCCCCGGCCAGGCGATGCTGTCACCCACCTTGAGCCCCAGCAGGGCGCTGCCCACTGGCGCCAGCACGGAGATCTTCGACTCGTCCCCCTGCACATCCTTCGGATAGACCAGCGTCAGGCAGAAGTCGTTGCCGCTGTTTTGCATCTTGAAGCGCACCGTGCTGTTCATGGTCACCACGTCCGGCGGCATGTCGGCGGGTTCGCGGATCTCGGCGCGATCCAGCTCCTCTTGCAGGGCAAGGTGCTGGGGGTGGTTGCCAAGCAGCTGTTCGATGCGATCCAGATCCAGGCTGGAGATGACGAGATGAGGCTGTTTCATAGGGTATTTCCTTATCAATGACTGAAGGGACCAGGATGACGGGCAGACTGGTCGACAAAAAACGGTGCAAGGGTAAAAAGCAGACAGCAAAAGCGATGCCCCCGAGCGACTCGCGCAGCGGGGCGAGGGCGGGGGCTCAGCGGGGTGTGAGCGTACTGGAAAAAATTATGATTGCTTTCATGGAGATACCATAACCATTCTGGGGTGGTTTGGCAATTGGACTGACTGTCTCATCAGGGAGCCTGGTAATCGTACTGGTGCAGGATGCGCGCGAGACTGCCATCCTCCCTCATTTCCTGAATGACCCGGCGCCAGCGCAGCGCCTCGCTGCGGGAGAAGCGGGGGCTGGCGGCCAGGTAGAGGGTGCTCTGCTGCAAGGTCTCGCCCCGCACCAGGTCCGGGAGCGGCAGACCCGCCCGCTGCTGGTTGTAACGGGCGGTGTTCCAGGCCACCGCCCATGCCTGGATGCGGCCGCGCGCCAGCTTGCTGGCGTTGCTGACCTCCTCGGTGACCAGCTCCCGGGTAACCCCTGTCAGCGGCTGGATCAGGCTCTGGCTATGGGAGCCACGCATCACGCCAACGGTGAGGCCTGGCAGTGTCTTCATGGAGAGCGGCGCTGGATGGTGACGGCGATGGCTGACCAGCACGAAGGCTTCCTCCAGCAGGGGGGCAATCCAGAGAAACAGTGGTTCGCGCTGGGGGTTTCGGGCCGGGGGCAACAACAGGACATCCGGGCGGTGGCTGGCCTGGCTGAGGGCGCGAGCCAGCGGCATCAACTCGATCTCGAGCGGTTCCCCGAGGCGGCGGGCAGCCTCCTCCAGTACCTCGATGGCCATGCCGCTCGGCGCACCCTGCTGGGCGCGGATCACATAGGGGGGAATGTCCGCGGCCACGACGACCACGGCACGGGCCGAAAAGGCGCAGACGATCAGAGGGGAGAGCAGCAGAAGCAGAATAACAAGGCGCATGGATGTTCGGGTCCGGGATGAGTACAGAGAGTGTAACATCCCGTTACGCCATGTCAGCCAGGCGATTGCCGCCTGGGGGGATCAGTCGAAGAAATCCCGGAGATCCAGGGTCTGGTACCCTGCCAGTTGCTGCCAGGGGAGGGTCTTTGGCAGCGGCTTGAGCGTCACCTCCATCCGGTAGCTGCGATAACCGTCGAGGCTTGCCGACTCCACCACCAGGGGCAACTGCCAGCGGCTCGACCAGAGGATGCGGGTACGCTGGCGACCTTCACGGGTCTCATACCAGTTCGCCTGGTCGGGGGCGGCCTCATCCAGCGGTGTCATTCCCTCTAACAGGGCAGGGTTGATGAGGTGGCGGATCCGCGCCCACTCCGGCTTGAAGGCCACCTGGCCGTACTCCTCCTGCGGCACCTCCACCAGCTGGTTGTGCCAGGCATCGGCGTAGCGCAACTGGAGTGCGTCTCCCTCGCTGCGGGTGACCCAGCGCGCCGCCATCTGGTGAGTGAAGTGCTTGTGGCCGGGGCGGGCATCGTGGGTGGCGTGATAGGCACGGGCCAGGGGAACGGGAATGAGCCGCTGGCTCCACACCTGGTCACCGACCCGCAGCCACTTCTCCTGCCACTGGCTCTCCCGGGTGATGCCGTCGCTGCCGGTCACCCTGTCCACGTAGCGGATGCGGGCGGCCAGATCGGGCACCTCGTCGGCCAGGAGGGGGAAGGAGAGGGCGCTGCCCAGCAGCCATAAAGAAAGCAGATATTTCATCATCGTCTCTCGCTCGACGGAAAACGGGCCCGGCGCGGTGCCGGGCCCCTTTATCACAGGCCGAGGGCCTCCCTGAGCTTGCCGAACACCCGGGTGTTGTCGAGGGTGCCCTTGAACTGGCTGCTGCCGGCGCCGCCCGCGAACAGCATCACATCGCCGCCGCCGTGAGTCTCGGAGCCGAGTTTGACCCCGGTCTCCTGCAGGTAGTCATCCGCCATCACCTCATCGCTGGTGAGGGTGGGGCGCTGGTCCTGGCGGTTGGGGCCGTTGCCGAATACCAGAGTAGTGAACGGCTTGCCGTCCGCGTCGTTCTGGGTCGAGCCATCGGCGTTCTTGACCAGATCCAGCACCTTGTTGCCCTTGGCGGAATAGCCGTTGATGGTCATGGTGTGGTCGTGGTCGGCGGTGACCACGATCAGGGTATCGCTCAAATCCACTTTGCCGAGGGCCGTCTTGACCGCCTCGTCCAGCGCCACCGCATCGGTCAGCGATCGCTTGGCGTTGGTGGCATGCAGGGCGTGGTCGATACGCCCCCCCTCCACCATCAGGAAGTAGCCCTGGCTGTTCTGGCTGAGCAGATCGATCGCCTTGGCGGTCATCTCGGAGAGGGACGGCTGGGTACTGGCCGCCCCCTTGGCGACGCGGTCCAGTTCGTAGTCGAGGTGGGACTTGGTGCTGAACAGCCCCAGCACCTTGCCCGAGTTGACGGCAGAGAGCTCATCCTTGGTGGTGACATAGCGGTAGCCCCGGGCGGTCAGCTCGGCGGTGAGATCCCGGCCGTCGGCCCGGCCGCCCTTGTTGCTGGCGCTGTAGGGCGTCCAGTGGTTGGCGCCGCCCCCCATCAGCACATCGACCCCATCCCCCAGCGCCTGATTGAAGCCGGCTCCGCCCGGTACCGCCTGCTCGGCGATGGCGTAGGCCGCATCCCGGTGGCAGATATGGGAATAGGTCGCCGCCGGGGTGGCATGGGTGAGCTCAGTGGTCGTGACGGCCCCCACCGACTTGCCCGCTGCCTTGGCCAGCTCGAGAAGGGTGGGCACCGGGCTTCCGTTGTCGCTGGTGCAGTTGTTGATGCCCTTGTTGCCGTTGGCATCCTTGGACGGTGCCACGGCCCTGGTGTCGCTGCTCATGGCGATCA
The DNA here is from genome assembly GCF_040907765.1 of Aeromonas sp. s9. NCBI lineage: Bacteria > Pseudomonadati > Pseudomonadota > Gammaproteobacteria > Aeromonadales > Aeromonadaceae > Aeromonas > Aeromonas sp. s9. Next base: position 27,324 of record NZ_JBFOCK010000048.1, on the reverse strand, counting down.
CCTCGTTGTTCATCTTGACGCCGGTGGTGTAGGCCGCCATGGAGGGGGCGGAGTCCGTGGTCTGGGCATCGTGGGAGAAGGTCTTGATGCGCGCGCTCTGGGGCAGTTTCATCATCTCGAGATCCCCCTCTTCCCCCACCTTGAACAGGCGGGTGGCGGTGAGCACGGTGGGGCCCATGCCGTCACCGATAAAGAGGATGACGTTCTTGGCATCGGCGGCGTGCGCCTGGGAGAGGCCGCCAAGCGTGCCGAGCAGGGCGGTGCAGACCAGCGTCTTTTTCATGGTGATGTTCATCCTGATAATCCCTTACAGCTTGGCCGCAGCCTTGATCTTGCCGAACACGGCGGTGTTGTCGAGAGAGCCGTGGAAGCGCTCCGCTCCCTGGCCGATGGCGCCGAGGAAGACATCGGTACCGCCGTGGGTCTCGTTGCCTATCTCGCCCACCTTGACCACCACCTCCTGGTGATAGTCGTCGGCGGAGGCGGTAGCGTCATCGAGGGCCGCCACGCTGCTGCGCGGGCCGTCCACCCGGTTGTAGCCGTTGCCAAAGCCGATGATGGTGTAGGGCATGCCATCGCTATCCTTGCTCGGCTCGCCGGTCTCGTAGTTCTTCACCAGCCCGAGCACGCCCGCATTGCCTGCCGTGGTCTTGCCGGTGCGCTTGGCGTACCCGTTGAGCACAAGCGTGTGGTCATGGTCGGCGGTGACCACGATCAGGGTGTTTTTCAGCTCGGGATCGGTTTTCTTCACTTCATTGATGGCGGCCTGGATGGCGTTGTCGAAGGCGAGGGTATCCTGCAGGGCGCGCTTGGCGTTGGTGTCGTGCAGGGCGTGGTCGATGCGCCCCCCTTCCACCATCAGGAAGTAGCCCTTCTCTTTGCCCTTGAGCTGCTTGATGGCAGCCAGGGTCATTTGGGCCAGTGATGGCTCGCTGGCGGGTCGGTCCAGGTCATATTTCATGTGGCTTGAGCCAAACAGGCCCAGCAGCGGCTTGCTCGCATCGGCCTGGTTCAGCTCGTCAAGGGTGGCGGCAAACTGATAGCCCTTCGCCTTCATCTCGTCGATGAGGTTGCGACCATCGGTCCGCTTGCCTTTGTCGGCGCTGGGCAGGAAGAAGCCGCTGCCGCCCCCGAGCACCACGTCCAGCCCCTCTTTCAGGGCGCTGTTGTAGCCGGCGCCGCCCGGCACCAGCTGGGCGGCGATGTCCGCCTCCAGATCCCGGTTGCAGATATGGGCATAGGTGGCGGCCGGGGTGGCGTGGGTGACCCGGGTGGTGGTGACCACGCCGGTGCCGCGGCCATCGGCCTTGGCCAGCTCCAGCAGGGTGGTCACCGCTTTGCCGCCGCTCTGGCTGCAATCGCTCTCCTGGGTGGCGTCGCTGTCCATGCTGATGACGCCGTTGTTGCTCTTGACCCCGGTCATGTAGGCCGCCATGGAGGGGGCCGAGTCGGTCACCTGGGCATCGTGGGAGAAGGTCTTGATGAAGGCCGTTTCCGGCAGGGTGTCGATGGTGAGGCTGCCCTCTTCGCCGACGCCATAGATCCGGGAGGCGGTGAGGGTGTTGAGACCCATGCCGTCGCCGAGGAAGAAGATCACGTTCTTGGCGCTGGGTTCCGGGGTGTTGCTGTCGTTGTTGGAGTTGCAGCCGGCGGCCAGGGCGGCGCCTATCATCACTGCAAGTCCTGCCATCTTTCTCATTGGGGTTCGCTCCTTGTGAAACCTGAGCGCAGCCTAGAGGGGGCAGATGACACTTTTAGTGAAGAGAGATGACAATGCGGTGAAAGCGCTTTGTAAATGTTATCTTATATCAATGGGTTATGTTGATTGGGTTCTGCCACTCACCTCCCGGTGGCGTGGCGGGCATCCGGCCACCTGGGTGACAACACCCGGCCAGAATAGCCTGTCAAATCGGGGCCGCAGCAGGTAAAATGCGCCCCCTTGCGATGAGTGCCAGCGGTCTGGCGCATCACCACGCACCCGCAACCCCGAGCGCCCGCAGCCCCGAGAGGGGACCGCATGCCAATGAGAGAGTAACGGATATGTCCATCAACTGGTTCCCCGGCCACATGCACAAGGCCCGCAAAGAGATTGCAGAGGTCATGCCCCAGGTCGATGTCATCATCGAGATGCTCGACGCCCGCATCCCCTTCTCCAGCGAGAACCCCCTGGTGCCGGAGCTGCGCGGGGAGACGCCGGTGATCAAGGTGCTCAACAAGGCAGACCTTGCCGACCCCGAGATCACCGAGCTGTGGGTGGCCCACATGGAGCAGGAGAAGGGGATCAAGGCACTGCCCCTGACCCAGCAGGAGCCTACGATGATCAAGCAACTGCTGACCCTGTGCCACGAGATGCTGCCGGAGCGCAACTTCGAGCTGCGCGGGGTGCGCGCCATGATCATGGGCATCCCCAACGTGGGCAAGTCCACCCTGATCAACACCCTGGCGGGGCGCATCATCGCCAAGACCGGCAACGAGGCGGGGGTGACCAAGTCCCAGCAGCGGATCAAGCTCGACAACCACGTCATCCTGACGGACACCCCTGGCTTCCTGTGGCCCAAGCTCAACCCGCCCTCCTGCGGTTATCGACTGGCGATCACGGCGGCCATCAAGGATACCGTCTTCGATTACGCCGACATCGCCATGTTTGCCGCCGACTACTTCATCAAGGCCTATCCGGAGCGCATCAAGGCACGCTACCAGCTGAGCGAGCTGCCGGAGACCGAGATCGAGCTGCTGGATCTCATTGCCCGTCAGCGCGGCTTCATGCGCAAGGGGGGGCTTGCGGATCTGCACAAGGCCTCGGAAATCCTGGTCAATGAATTCCGGTCCGGCATGCTGGGGCGGATCTCCCTGGAGACGCCAGAGATGGTGAGCGTCGAGATAGTGGAAGCCCAGGCCGAGGCTGAGCAGAAAGCCAGGGAGAAGGCGGAGCGGGAAGAGGAGCGCCAGGCCCGGGCTCGTCGCAAGTACGCCAAGAAGCGCCAGCGCTGACCGGCGTTGTGCACGATAGGTTGTGCTTGATAGAAAGAAGAGGCGGCCCTGGGCCGCCTCTTCTGGTCATGGTGCTCTGGCGTGAGGATTGATGTTCAACGGCCCGCTGCCCCTCATCATGACCAAGGTGTCGGCCAATCAAGGGGATGAGGCTCCCGTCAGGGGAGGGCCGTGCCGCGTTGCCATCACGGTGGGCAGAAAAACCTTGCGACCCGGCCTCAGTGCCGATTGACAAAGGCACAGGCGGTGGCATGATGCGCTCGCATTTTGCCTCTCCCCACGGTTCTATCCATGACCACATACTCCCGCCCGGTGCTGCTCCTGCTCTGTGGCCTGCTGTTGCTGACCCTGGCCATCGCGGTATTGAATACCCTGGTGCCGCTCTGGCTCGCCCATGAGCATCTGCCCACCTGGCAGGTCGGCATGGTCGGCTCCTCCTATTTCACCGGCAACCTGCTGGGAACCCTGCTGGCGGGCAGACTCATCGCCCGCTGCGGCTTCAATCGCAGTTACTACCTGGCCAGTGCGCTCTTTGCCGCAGGCTGCGTCGGGCTCGGCATTACCCTGGCGTTCTGGAGCTGGCTCGCCTGGCGATTCATCGCCGGGGTCGGCTGCGCCATGATCTGGGTGGTGGTGGAGAGCGCGCTGATGTGCAGCGGCAACGCCCGCAATCGGGGTCGCCTGCTGGCCGCCTACATGATGGTCTATTACGTGGGCACTGTGCTTGGGCAACTGCTGGTGAGCAAGGTGCCGACGTCGCTGATGGCGGTGCTGCCCTGGCTGACCGCCCTGGTGTTGGCGGCCATGCTGCCGCTCTTGTTCACCCGCATCGCCAGTCCGTCAGGGAACCACCAGGCCAGGACTCCGGTCTGGCCGATGCTGCGTATGCGTCAGGCGCGTCTGGGGGTGAACGGCTGCATCCTCTCCGGCATCGTGCTGGGGGTGCTTTATGGTCTGATGCCGCTCTATCTGAACCACCAGGGGGTGAGCGACGGGGCCATCGGCTACTGGATGGCGGTGATGGTGAGCGCAGGCATCCTGGGGCAATGGCCGGTGGGGCGTCTGGCGGATCGTTTCGGGCGCCTGCCGGTGCTGCGGGTACAGGTGCTGGTGGTGATCCTGGGGGCCATGGCGATGCTCGGCAACGCGGCCATGGGACCGACGCTGTTCATTCTGGGGGCCGCGGGCTTCACGCTCTATCCGGTGGCCATGGCCTGGGCCTGCGAGAAGGTGGAGCAGCATCAACTGGTGGCCATGAACCAGGCGCTGCTGCTGAGCTACACCATCGGCAGCCTGCTCGGGCCCACCCTGACGGCGCTCCTGATGCAGCACTACTCGGATCATCTGCTGTTCATGGTGATTGCCGGGGTCTCCCTGGTCTATCTGCTGATGCTGCTGCGCAAGATGGGCGAGCACCCGACGCCAATGGCCCATGCCTGAGGGCAGACGGCGTCATCATCCCTGTGCACGGATATAGAAGAGGCGACCCAAGGGTCGCCTCTTTTTCGTCATGGGCCGGGTGGTGCCGCTCAACCAAACCGGTGCCTTGCTACTTCAAAGAGCGAGAGGTGCAGCGGGATCAACTGCTGCCAGTCTCGCCGGTAACCCCCTCCCGGTACGGCGGTGATGGGCAGCCCGTGGCGAAGCGCAGAGTCAAAGACCATGGCATCGCGCTGGCGCACGCCGGAGTCGCTCAGGGAGAGGTAGCCTAGCTCGTCGTCCCGGTGCACATCCACCCCGGCCTGATAGAGGATGAAGTCAGGGGCGTAGAGGCGATGAGCTAGGGCGAGGGCCTGGTCCAGGGTCTCGAGATAGGCGTCGTCCTCCATGCCGCTTGGCAGGGGAAAGTCCAGATGGGAGGCTGGCTTGTGGCGGGGGAAGTTGTGTTCCCCGTGCAGGGAGAGGGTGATGATGTCACGGCTGCCCGTGCACAGGGCGCGCTGCCATCTCCCTGATGGACATCGAGATCCACGATCAGTACCCGCTCGCAGAGTCCCTCGTCCAGGCAGGTTCGCGCTGCGATCACAAGGTCGTTGAAGAGGCAGAAGCCGCTGCCAAATCCCCGGTGTGCGTGGTGGTAGCCACCGGAGATCTGCAGTCCGCAGCCCTGCGCAAGGGCGTGGCGGCTGGCGGCCAGGGTGGCGCCGACCGAGTGCATGGTACGTTCTATCAGCAGGGGAGACCAGGGAAAGCCGAGCCGGCGAATGGCCCCTTCATCGAGGGTGCCGGCGAGGGCGGCCTGTACATAGGCCGCATCGTGCACCTTCTCTATCTGCTCACGGCTGGCAGGGGTGGCCTGTGCCAGCGGATAGTCGAGGGCGACGAGGCGTTCAAACAGCGCCTGGTACTTGGCCAGGGGGAAGCGGTGACGCTCGGGCAGTGTCAGGGCGGAGTAGTGGGGGTGATAGAAGATGCGCAGTGACATGAAGCATCGGCCATGAACGGGTATGAAAAAGGGGAGCCAGGCTCCCCTCGATGTAGGCGTGCGATGCGCCTTACTGCTGCTGGATCACCCAGATCTGGAAGGCTTTGCGGGTCTCCGCATCGGCCTTGTTGTACCAGCTCTGCAGCTGGGTCAGGGCTTCCGGGTTGCTCATGGCCTTGCTCGGGGCCACTTCCACCGGTGCGCTGGCGGCAGCCATCACGGCGGCGGTGGAGACGGAAACGGTCTTGGGCTGGTTGAAGGCCTTGCCCATCTTCAGCAGCTCCTGCTGATAGTCACGGGTCAGCTGGAAGCCACCCACGGTCGGCATGACGAACTGCTCGGATTTCAGGACCTGGCCGGTGGATTTGTCTTTCAGAACGACGTTCTGTTCCTTGACGAAACGCTTGGCTTCTTCTTCCTTGCGGGGCTTCTTGAAGTCGAGGAAGAGTTGCTGGTTGTCGGCGGCGGTGAAGTTGATCACCAGGGGCTCGGCGGTGACCAGCTTGGTTTCACTGCGGCTGGAGTAGTTGCCCTCGAAGGCGACCACGACCTGGTGCCTGCCGGGCTCCAGGGAGAAGACGGTGGCTTTGTCGAGCAGCTGGGGGTTGACGGGTTCGCCATCGAGCAGCTGGATGACATAGGGATTCGTAATTTCCAGTTGGCTAGCGGCCAGGGCGCTACCTGCCCACAACAGACCAGCCAGGGCCGGTACCAGAACAGTCAGTTTCATTTCATCTCCTTGAACAGTCAGGCAATTGCCCACTGAAAAATAGGGGGTCATTTTTACAGGTTTGCCCCACAGCGGCAATAGCCGTTTATGGCGCCTTCCGGTGTGCGGGGTGTGGATCCCGCTGCCCCGAGTCCTGCGGGCAGCGTGCTCTTCTATCTTCCTGCCCCCTCCTGACATGAGAGACAGGGGATCGCATGGCGGGCGTCAGCCGTGTCACTCGATGCGTCGGGTGAAGGGGGGGAGGGCGTCCAGCAGCCCCTTGCCGTAGCGCTTGGTCAGCAGGCGCCGGTCCAGGATGGTGACCCGCCCCCGATCCGCCTCTTTTCGGATGAGGCGGCCACAGGCCTGGATGAGCTTGCGCGACGCCTCCGGCACCGTCAGTTGCAGGAAGGGGTTGCCGCCGCGCTGCTCTATCCACTCGGCGGTTGCCTCTTCCACGGGGGAGTTGGGCACCGCGAAGGGGAGCTTGGTGATCACCAGGTTGGTGAGGTAGTGGCCAGGCAGATCCAGCCCTTCCGAGAAGCTGCCGGTGCCAAAGAGGATGCTGGCCTGGCCGCCGTCGCACTTCTGTTTGTGCAAGAGGAGCAGGGCGCTGCGGGACGCTTCCCCCTGTACCAGGAGCGACATCCCCTTGGTCCGCAGCCCCACCGCCACCTCGTTCATCTGGCGATAGGAGGAGAAGAGCACCAGGCTGGCCTCCTTGCCTGCCAGCAGGCGGGGCAGGGTATCGATCAACTCCTGGGTGAAGGCGGGGGCACTGGGTTCATGGGCCATCTTGGGCAGATAGAGTTCGGCCTTGTGGTAGTCGAAGGGGGAGCGCAGCCGCAGATAGCGGGTGCCGTCATGCTCCTTGAGTCCCACCTGGTGGCGAAAATAACTGAAGGAGGAGAGGGCGGTGAGGGTCGCTGATACCAGCACGGCCCCGAGACAGCGGGACCAGAGCCACTCCTCCAGCAGATACCCCACCTCGATGGGGGAGGCGTGCAGCCAGATGTCCCCGTCCTCGCTTCTGGCCATCCAGCGGGCGAGGGGGGTCTTGCCGGTGGGAACATGGCGGCTCAGCATCTCCCAGAGGGCGCAGAAGCTCTCGAGCCGTTGCAAGTGAAAACCGCTCTCCGCCAGCAGAGGCTCGGCCTCCTTGCGACGGATTTCGCCATCCTTGAGCGCCTCGCCGATGGCCCCCTGCATTCTGTCCAGCGCCCGCAACGCCTTCTTGCTCGCCTCCTTGAGGTTTTCCGCCAGCATGGGCAGGGGATCCGGCAGCACCCCATCGGCGAATCTGTGGTGGGGCTCGCCGCCAAAGAGGTGGTCATTGCTGGTGAGCCACTGCTCGAGGGCTTTGAGATCCGGCTGGAGAGAGGCCAGGGCATCCTGCAGTCTGAGCTGGGGGTCGAGGAGGCTCTCCTTGTTCAGCGTCCTGGCCAGCTTGCCAGCGCTTTGCACCAGCTTTTCCAGCCAGCGGCGGGATCCCTTGATGCTGGCGCTGGCGGCGCCGTGATCCCGGGCGATGGTGGGCAGGTGATGGGCTTCGTCCAGCACATAGATGCACTCGTCCGGTGGCGGCAGTATGATGCCGCCCCCCATGGTGAGGTCGGAGAGCAGCAGGGCGTGGTTGACCACCAGCACATCGGCCGCGTCCATGTCGTTGCGGGCCCGATGGAAGGGGCAGTGCTGATGGTGGCTCAGGGCCTTGTTGCAGGTGTGGCGGTCGGCGGCGATGCGATCCCAGCAAGGGTCTGGAATGGGTTTGGGCCAGTTGTCCCGATCCCCGTCCCACTTGCCTTCGGTGTAGGCCTGCCACAGCCCCTGGTAGCACGCTTTGTCAGCATCCGATGGCTTGTGTTTGCTCAATGCGCCGAAGTCGAGTTCGAAATTGGCCATCTCGCTGCCGTTTGCCGCCTGCTCCAGCAGGTGCTCGCAGCAGTAGCGCTGGCGCCCCTTGACCAGCATGAAACGAAACGGCAGCTCGCTGTGACGGTGATAAAAGGGAAGATCCTTGTGGATGAGCTGCTCCTGCAGGGCCACGGTGGCGGTGGAGATCACCAGCTTCTTCTGGGTCAGCCGTGCCACTGGTATGGCCCCCTGGGCATAGGAGAGGGACTTGCCGATGCCGGTGCCAGCCTCGGCCACCAGGATGCGGCGACTCCTGTCATATTCTCCCGTCAGGGTCTTGGCGATTTCGGCAACCAGGAAATTCTGCTCCTTGCGCGGCACAAAACCGGGTAAACCATCGGCTATCTGGCGATAGGTACTGCGGATGGTGGCTTTGAGGCGAGTCGATAGCATAAAGAAGGTGTGGCCGTGTCGGTGTGGATGGCAACAGGATACCCGCAACAGGCGGCCCGGGTCGAGGCAGGGGAGAAGCAGTCGGGTCAGCCCCGGCTTTGCAAATATGTTATGAGGGAACAGGGGGTTGCAATAAACCACCAAAAAAGAGGGATTCAGGCAGAGAGTATCGCTGTAAACGTTTTCCCTGATGGGGCAAACATTGTGAGATTCAGCTCACAAATTTTTCCCTGTGACTATGGTTTTCATAAAAAGTTCCAAGTTTTTTCATTGCGGATTCGAAAACCCGGTGATAGTCTCGGCGCCATAGTGATGCAAAGAACATCGCTAACACAGGGAATAACAAGGACTTAGTGTTTAATTACAGTAGGCATTGGAAACTATGAAAAAGACAATTCTGGCTATTGCTATCCCGGCTCTGTTCGCATCCGCAGCCAACGCTGCTGTCGTTTACGACAAAGACGGCACCTCCTTTGACATTTACGGCCGTGTTCAAGCCAACTACTACGGTGAACACGACGATACCGACGCTGAACTGGTTGGTTCCTCCCGTCTGGGCTGGTCCGGCAAAGTCGGCCTGAACAACACCTGGTCCGGTATCGCCAAGACCGAGTGGCAAGTATCCGCCGAAAACTCTGACAACAAGTTCAACTCCCGTCACATCTATGTCGGCCTGGACGGTACCCAGTACGGCAAGATCATCTTCGGCCAGACCGACACCGCGTTCTACGACGTGCTGGAGCCGACCGATATCTTCAACGAATGGGGTGACGTAGGTAACTTCTACGACGGTCGTCAAGAAGGCCAGATCATCTACTCCAACACCTTCGGTGGCTTCAAGGGCAAAGTGTCCTACCAGACCAACGATGACGTAGCCGTCAAGGTTACTGACATCGGTCAAGGCATCAAGGAAACCGACGTCTACGGTCCGAAAGTCAAACGCAACTACGGCTACGCCGCTGCTGCTGGCTATGACTTCGACTTCGGTCTGGGCCTGAACGCCGGTTACGCTTACTCCGACCTGGAAAGCACCGTCAGCACCGCTTCTGGCGACAAGAAAGAGTGGGCCCTGGGCGCACACTACGCCATCAACGGTTTCTACTTCGCCGGTATGTACACCCAGGGTGACCTGAGCTACGACAACACCACCCAAGGCAACAACAAGGACAAGGGCCGTGGCTACGAGCTGGCTGCTTCCTACAACGTTGACGCCTGGACCTTCCTGGCCGGTTACAACTTCGCCGAAGGCAAGGTACTGTCCAACTCCGCCGGTTCTTCTTACGAAGACATCGTCGACGAAACCCTGCTGGGCGTGCAGTACAACTTCACTTCCAAGTTCAAGGCGTACACCGAGTACAAAATCCAGGGTATCAACGACAAGGACGACGAGTTCACTGTTGCCCTGCAATACAACTTCTAATCTAGCCTCTGCGCTGATTTAGTTGATGAACGGCCAAGCTTGCTTGGCCGTTCTGTTTTTTGGCCCCTTCACCACTTTTCGTCCTCTGGCCCTGCGCCATATCACGTTGTCTTCTTTGCACCCTTGGTTCTCCTCTGGTAAATCGCTAGATTATTCAATTTGTTGAAGCAGATTGGCCGACAGGGAAGGATGCCTTTGATCGATTTCACCCACCCCGAGTGGCGCGCGCTGGCACAGCAGTTGCTGAGAGGCGGCCCCCAGGCTGTTCGCGGTCGTCAATGGCAGCCGCTCATCGGCATGCTTCGGGACAACCAGTTGCTGCTGGCCCTTGGCAATCATCACTATGAGCTCACCCCTGCCGGGCACCGCTATTTGACCCGGGAGCTGATGCTGGCGAAGATGGCCAGTGCCCCGCCGGAACCCGAGGAGTGGCTGCAATCCCACGGCTGGCAACTGGGGGAGAGGGTCAACGAGCGGGTGCTGGCGGCCCTGTATCGCAAGGGGGAGGGCCATTTCAGCCCCATCGAGCAGATCGATTTCGAAGACAAGGGGATCCGGCTTTGCAGTGATCTGCCCCTTCGTCTGCGGGCCGCACGGCCGTTCAGCCTGTTTCTCAGCGGCGGCACCCTGCTGGATGTCGCCCCCTGGCTCCAGACCCTGGGGGAGGTGGCGCTGCCAGCCCGCACCCTGGCGCAGATTGGCAAGATCCTCTGGGGAGAGGGGGAGATACAGCGGGTGATCACGACCGATGCCGTCGGCGCCTTCGCCGAGTTGCCACTGCCCGCCGACGCCCTGCTGGTCTGGTATCCCGCCGAGGATCCCGGCACGCTGGAGCCCCTGATCGCCGCCTTGCCGCCCCAGACCCTCTGGAGCCACCTCACAGCCCTGGATCCGGCCGGGGTCGACAGAGTACTGGCATTGGCCCAGCGGTTGGGGAGACCGGCGAGCTGGTGGCTGCCCCGGGATCTGGTGCCCATCAAGGCGGCTTACGGGGCTCCCCTGGGGGATGGCCGGCCCTGGGAGCCGAGCCGTATCCCCCGTGCGCTGCTGGCGCAGTGCAATGATCTGGTGGAGTCGAATCGGGGTCTGTCGGTCGAGGTGTGTGCCCTGGCACCGGATTGGCACGGGATTGGTTGAGGCGGCGCCGAGAAAGCGGTTTTCCCCTATGGAAGGCAGTGGTATAAAGAGCTGACGAAGCGCTCCCTGGACGGGCGCTTTTGTTTGCCAACCTACTTTGCCAGCCAACGAACTCAACGGACTACAGGGAATACCATGTTTGAAAAGGTTGTTGCCGCCCCAGCGGATCCGATCCTGGGCCTGACCGAAGCCTTCCGTGCCGACACTCGCAGCCACAAGATCAATCTGGGGGTCGGTATCTACAAGGATGAGACCGGTGCCACTCCTATCCTTCACTGCGTCAAGCAAGCCGAGCAGAAGCTCTTGACCGACGAGAAGACCAAGAACTACCTCGGTATCGAAGGCAATATCGAATACGGCCGCATCGTGCAGCAACTGCTGTTCGGCCGTGATGCCGCCCTGGTGACCAGCGGCCGCGCCAAGACGGCGCAGGCGCCGGGCGGTACCGGTGCCCTGCGCATCGCCGCCGAGTTCGTGGTACGCAACAATCTCGCCAAGACCATCTGGATCTCCGATCCCACCTGGGCGAACCACGTCAGCGTGTTCCAGGCGGCCGGTTTGACCGTCAAGTGGTACAAGTACTACGACGCCGCCACCAAGGGGCTCGACTTCGCCGCCATGCAGGCCTCCCTGTCTGACGCGCAGGCGGGGGATCTGGTGCTGCTGCACGGCTGCTGCCACAACCCGACCGGTATCGACCCCACCACCGAGCAGTGGCGTGCCCTGGCCAGTCAGAGTGCTGCCGCCGGCTGGCTGCCGCTCTTTGACTTCGCCTATCAGGGCTTTGCCCGGGGTATCGAAGAGGATGCCGAAGGCCTTCGCATCTTCGCCGAGTGCCACGACGAGCTGCTGGTGGCGAGCTCCTTCTCCAAGAACTTCGGCCTCTACAACGAGCGGGTCGGCGCCTTCACCCTGGTCTGCGCGACCAAGGCGGTGGCCGACGTCGCCTTCACCCAGGTGAAGACCGTCATTCGTGCCAACTACTCCAACCCGCCGTCACACGGCGCCGCCGTTGTCACCACCGTGGTGAGCGACCCGGCCCTCTATGCGGAGTGGGTGGAAGAAGTGGCCGCCATGCGGGTGCGCATTCGCGAGATGCGCGAGCTGCTGGTGGAGAAGCTGGCCGAGCGGGGGGTGAACCAGGATTTCAGTTTCATCCGCGAACAGAACGGCATGTTCTCCTTCTCCGGTCTCTCCAAGGATCAGGTGGAGCGCCTCAAGAGCGAATTCGCCATCTATATCGTCGGCTCCGGCCGGATCAGCGTGGCAGGCATCACCCGCGCCAACATTGATCCCCTCTGCGACGCCATCGCCAAGGTGTTGTAAGAGAGAAGCATCTGCGCCAAGCGCCTTGCTTCAGCCATAAAAAGCCCGCCGACACGGCGGGCTTTTTCATTTTCCGGCATCAGCGGCGCCGCTTGCTGCTTCCCAGCAGGGAGCCGAGCACCCCGCGCATCAGCTGGCGTCCCACCTCGTTGCCGAGGGTGCGGGCCACGCTCTTGGCGGCGGTCTGCACCACCCCGTCATGCTGGCCACCACGGGGGCCGGTGCGACCGAACAGGATGCCATTCAAGGCATCCAGCAGACCGCCGCCCTGGTCGGTCTGTGGGGAAGCGGTCTCGTCACCGGCGGCGGGCGATGTCTCTTGAAGTCGCTCGAACGCGGACTCCCTGTCCTCCTGGGTGTCGTATCTGCCGTAGAGCAATGAGCCCTGAATAAGCGCCTGGCGCTCGGCCGCGCTCAGGGGGCCGATGCGGCTGGCCGGGGGCGCGATGAAGGCGCGCTCCACCACGCTGGGCCGCCCCTTCTCGTCGAGCAGGGAGATGAGCGCCTCCCCGACCCCCAGTTCAGTGATGGCTCCGGCGGCGTCGAAGGCCGGGTTGGCCCGCAGGGTGTTGGCGGCGATGCGTACCGCCTTCTGATCGCTCGGGGTGAAGGCGCGCAGGGCGTGCTGCACCCGGTTGCCAAGCTGCCCCAGCACGCTGTCGGGGATGTCGGCCGGACTCTGGGTCACGAAATAGACGCCCACCCCCTTGGAGCGGATGAGGCGCACCACCAGCTCAATTTTCTCCAGCAGCGCCCTGGGCGCATCCTTGAACAGCAGATGGGCCTCGTCGAAGAAGAACACCAGCACGGGCTTTTCCGGATCCCCCACCTCGGGCAACTGTTCGAACAGCTCGGAGAGCAGCCAGAGCAGGAAGCAGGCATAGAGGCGGCTGGACTGGGTGAGCTTGCCGGCGGCCAGTACATTGATATGGCCGTGGCCCGCCTCGTCGGTCTGCATCAGATCCTGGATGTCCAGCATGGGCTCGCCGAAGAAGTGATCGCCGCCCGCGCTCTCCAGGGTGAGGAGGTTGCGCAGGATGGCGCCGATGGAGGCGGTCGACACATTGCCGTAGCGGGTGGTGAGGGTCTTGGCGTGCTCCCCCGCAAACTGCACCATGGCCCGCAGGTCTTTCAGATCGAGCAGCAGCAACCCCTCGTCGTCCGCCACCTTGAACACCAGCTCCAGCACCCCGCTCTGGGTGTCGTTGAGGCCGAGCAGGCGTGCAAGCAGCAGAGGCCCCATGTCGGAGACGGTGGCCCGCACCGGGTGGCCCTCTTCGGCGAAGAGATCCCAGAACAGGGTGGGGCTTGCGGCAAAGTCGGGTGCCTGAAGGCCGAGCTGGGCCAGACGGGCATCCAGCTTGGCAGAGGGGGTGCCGGCGGCGCCCAGGCCGCTCAGATCCCCCTTCACGTCTGCCAGAAAGACCGGCACGCCGAGGCGGGAAAACCCCTCCGCCAGCACCTGCAGGGTGACTGTCTTGCCGGTGCCGGTGGCCCCGGTGATAAGGCCGTGGCGATTGGCCATGGCGGGGAGCAGGGAGAGGGGGTTGCCATTGGCATGGGCCAGCGTGAGCGGTTTGGCCATGGTGGGCTCCTTGTTTCGAATGGGGGTCGAAAAACAACGGGTTACAAGGAGTGTGGTGGCAGAGGCAGACGATGGCAAGGCACGCCGCCCGAGACAAGGACGGCGTGCTGGCAACCTAGCGGGGGCGGGTCAGCTTGCCCAGTTGCAACAGCAGCAGGGTGAGCAAGGCGCCGGCGGCGGCGCTCAGCACCGCCAGCAGCAGGCTGCCGAGCAGGAAGGGGGGCACCAGGGTGGCTGCCTCCTGCTCCAGCCAGTGCAGGGACCAGGTGAGATGGAAGGGGGCTGGCGTCTCGTTCAGCACCAGGCAACCGGTACGATAGGCGTAGAGGTACATGAAGGGGAGCGTCAGCGGGTTGTTGAACCAGACCGCCAAGAGGGCCAGCGGCAGGTTGAAGCTGAACGCCAGCACCAGGGCGACGGCCACCAGGGAGTGCATGGGCATGGGGACCCAGCTGGCGAACAGCCCGGCCGCCACGGCGCCACAGAGGGCCCGCGTTCCCCCTTGCCAGAGGGCGGGGGTCAGCAGTCGCTCGCCAAAGAGGGCGAACCACTTCTGTTGGCGCAGGGTATCGGGGTCAATCTTGAAGCGGGCCAACCAGCGATTCAGCATGGGCGCGCCACCTTGCGTTTTTGCCACTGGCGCACCGTGCTCAGGCGCCAGCCCGCGCGAACCAGGACATAGCCGACGAGGGCGCTCAGCAGGGCAAGCACCAGGGAGCCCAGCAAGAGCGGCGGGGCCACCGTCTCGAACACCGACACCAGCCAGGCCCAGGTGAAGGTGATCTCGATGTGCTGGGAGGGTTGCCCCAGCAACTGGCAGCCCACCAGATAGGCGCCATAAAACAGCGGTGGCATGGTCAGGGGGTTGGAGAGCCAGACCAGGGCCACCGAGAGGGGCAGGTTGACCCGGCAGGCGATGGCGCCGCCAGCGGCCAGCAGCATCTGGCAGGGGAGGGGAACCCAGGCCATGAAGAGGCCGACCGCACAGGCACCGGCGGCGGAGCGCCGGTTGAGATGCCAGAGGTTGGCATCCAGCAGCAGCTTGCCAAAGAGTCGCAAGTGCTTGTGTTCCTTGAGGGTCGCCGGGTCGGGTAGCCAGCGCTGTATGATTCGTTTGGGCATGTTCTGAACCTTGCTAAATACTTGCTCCATGGATCTGCGTCTGTTGTCGTTTGCCCTGGGGGCAAGCTCCTCACTGCTTTGGCCATGGCTGCCTTCATGGGAATGGGGTGGCCTGATGCTGCTGCTCGCGCTCCCCCTCGCCGGTGGTCGTTGCTGGCGGCTGCTGTTTCTGCTGCTCGGCATCCTCTGGATGCAGGTGAATTTGCACTACCGGCTTGCCTGGCTGGATCAGCTTGGCAAAAAAACGAGCCACATCATAACCGCACACGTGCAAAGTACGGAGTCTTCGGGAGAGAAAGAGGGGGATAAATTTGCGCGCCTGCTGCTGCGCCTCGATACCTTGGACGATCGCCCCCTCATCGTGCCACCTCTGGTGCGGGTCAATGCCTATCAGGTGTTGCCGCCGTTGCCTGCCGGCAGCCGCGTCACCCTGGTGACCTCTCTCAAGCCGGCCCATGGCCTGGCCAACGAAGCGGGGATGGATGGGCGGCGCCTGCTCCTTGGCAAGGGGATCACCGCCACCGGCAACCTGCGCCGGGTCATCGCCCTGGATGCCGTGCCCCCGGGTGTGCGCGATCGCTGGCTGGTGGCGGCGAGTCGCGCCTGGGAGGGGATGGCGCAGGCCCCCCTGCTGGCGGCCCTCACCTTCGGGGAACAGGGGGGGATCACGGATGCCCAGTGGGAACTCTTTCGCGGCAGCGGCCTGACCCACATCATCGCCATCTCGGGCCAGCATATCGCTCTGGTGGCGGTGCTCGGCTGGTGGCTCGGGCGGCTGTTCGGGCTGCGCGGGGCTATCTGCGTGTCACTCCTGTTCGCGGCCACCTACAGCTGGCTGGCGGGGTTTGCGGTGGCCACCGAGCGTGCCCTCATCATGGTGCTGGTGTGGAGCCTGCTGCGCTGGCTAAAGCGGGACTGGCCGAGCCACCGGATCTGGCTGTGGGCCTTTGTAGTGCTGACATTGTGGGACCCTTTCGCCCTCTATTCTGCGGGGTTCTGGCTCTCTTTTCTGGCGGTGGCCCTGCTGTTGCTGGCGAGCCTGCTGCACGATCGCCCCGGCCTGGTGCGGCTGCAACTTCTGCTGCTGCTCGGATTGCTGCCCCTGCAACTGCTGCTGTTCGAGGGGATGGCGCCCCTGGCGTTTCTGCTCAATCTGCTGGCACTGCCGCTGTTCTGCCTTGTCATCATTCCCCTGGCGCTCATCGGCGTGCTGGTGGCGCCCCTCTCCACGTTGCTGGCCCACGGCCTGCTCTGGGTCTCCGCCTTCGGCCTGGAGTGGGTGCTGTGGGGGCTCACGCAGCTGGCGGATCGCCTGCAGCTCTGGTGGCCGGTGCCCGGCTGGCTGATGCCCGCCAGCGCCCTGCTGATCCTGCTGTGGACGGGATGGCACCTGCCGGGAGGGCGCGCCCTGGGGGGGCCGGTGGCGGCGGCCCTGCTGCTCGCCCTCTGGCCTGCTCCCGCTGCCTGGCAGGTGCGGGTGCTGGACGTGGGGCAGGGGCTCTCGGTGCTCGTCACCCGGGGGGATCGGGCCATCCTGTTTGATACCGGGGATCGCTACCCCGGGGGCTACAACATGGCGGATGCGGCCATCCTGCCCCTGCTCAACCGGCTCGGCATCCGGGTGATCGACACCCTGATCATCAGCCACAGAGACAGGGATCACGCGGGCAACCGGCAGGCTCTGCTGCAGAGCATGGCGGTGCGTCGGGAGCTCTCCTCCTTCCCCTTTGCACCGGCTACCCAGGCCTGCCGCCGAGGTCAGCAGTGGCATTGGCAGGGACTGGATGTGCGGGTGCTCTGGCCCCTGGCAGCCGGGGCGGGGCGCAACAATGACAGTTGCGTGGTGCAGCTGGACGACGGGCGTCATCGGTTGCTGCTGAGCGGCGACATCGAGCAGCAGGCAGAGCGCCGCCTGCTGGCACTGGCGCTGGAGGAGGGTGAGGGCGCGGGGCTGGCCAGCACCCTGCTGGTGAGCCCGCATCATGGCAGTCGCACCTCCTCCACGGCCCCCTTCGTGGCTGCGGTGAAACCTGCCTTCGTGGTGCACAGCGCAGGCTTCATGAACCAGTGGGGCTTTCCCCGCCCCGAGGTGGTGGCGCGATACCAGGGGGCGCGGCAGTGGGTCACGGGGGAGGCGGGCGCCATTCTGATCGAGCCGGGGGACGCGGGGCTCAGGATCCGGGCCGAGCGGGAGCAGGGGCCCTGGTACCGGCGTGGCGGCCCCTGGTGGCAGCCGCAGGTATGGGGAAGGGAGTGAGGATCCGGTGAGCCAGCCCGGCAAGGGGCGGCCTTCATTTGTGACCCGGGTTGTAGCCATCGCGCCAGCGGCGCTTGGTGTAGCTCCAAGGTTTGGCTAGAATAGCCCGTCATTTCCCTTATTAACGGCTATTCATGCAACAAGAAACCTCACAAGAGAGCTGGGCCGTCTTCAAGCGCCTGCTCGGTTATGTCCGGGATCGCAAGCTGGGTCTGGTGGGCGGCATCATTGGCATGCTGGGTTACGCGGCCGTGGATACCACCTTCGTCTACTCCATCAAACCGCTCATCGACCAGGGGCTCAACGGCAACGACAGCAGCGTGCTCAAGTGGATGCCCTTCTTCGTCCTCGGCATCGTGGCTCTGCGCGGCTGTGCCGCCTTCCTCTCCAACTACTGCATGGCCTGGGTCGGCAACCACGTGGTGATGCGCCTGCAGCAGCAGGTGTTCAGCCACCTGATGGCCATGCCCATGAGCTTCTTCGACCGCCAGAACACCGGCAACCTGCTCTCCAAGGTGACCTATGACGCCGGTCAGGTGTCGTCCGCCGCGAGCTCGACCCTGGTCTCCCTGGTGCGGGAAGGGGCCACCGTCATCGGCCTGCTGGGCCTGATGTTCTGGCACTCCTGGCAGTTGTCGGTGATCTTCCTGGTGGTGGGGCCCCTGGTCGGGATCCTCATCAGCATCATCAGCCGACGTTTTCGCAAGATAAGCCGCCACATCCAGCAGGCGGTAGGTGACATCACCACCTCCACCGAGCAGATGCTCAAGGGGCACAAAGAAGTGCTGATGTTCGGGGGCCAGGAGGTGGAGGACAAGCGCTTCTACCAGGTGAGCAACCGGATGCGCCAGCAGACCATGAAGATGGTCGCCGCCGACGCCATCGGCAGCCCCATCGTCCAGATGGTGGCCTCCGTGGCCCTTGCGGTCTTCCTCTATGTCGCCACCATCGACAGCGTCAAGGCGACCCTGACCGCGGGCACCTTCACCGTCATGGTCACTTCCATGATGATGCTGCTCAAGCCGCTGAAAAGCCTGACCGACGTGAACAACCAGTTCCAGCGCGGCATCACCGCCTGCCAGAGCCTGTTCGGTCTGCTGGACTCCACCCCGGAGCAGGACACCGGCACTCGCACTCTGGAACGTGCCCGAGGTGAAATCGAGTTTCGCAACGTCACCTTCACCTACCCGACCAAGGAAACACCGGCGCTGCGCAACATCAGCTTCAAGGTGGAGGCGGGCAAATCGGTGGCCCTGGTGGGTCGTTCCGGCTCCGGCAAGAGCACCATCGCGAGCCTTCTGACCCGCTTCTATGACATCGAAGAGGGGGAAATTCTGCTGGATGGCGTCAACATCCGCGAATACCGCCTGAGCGAGCTGCGCAAGCAGTACGCCCTGGTCTCCCAGCACGTGCACCTCTTCAACGACTCCGTGGCCAACAACATCGCCTACGCGGCGGAAGAGAAGTACAGCCGCGACGAGATCAAGCAGGCGGCCCGCATCGCCCATGCGGACGACTTCGTCAGCAAGATGCCGGAAGGCTATGACACCGTCATCGGCGAGAACGGCGCCTCCCTCTCCGGCGGCCAGCGCCAGCGCATCGCCATCGCCCGCGCCCTGTTGCGGGACTCTCCGGTGCTGCTGCTGGACGAAGCCACCTCGGCCCTGGACACCGAGTCCGAGCGCCACATCCAGGCGGCCATCGACGAGCTGTGCAAGGCACGCACTTCCCTCGTGATCGCCCACCGCCTCTCCACCATCGAGAAGGCGGACGAGATCCTGGTGATCGACGAAGGACACATCGTCGAGCGCGGCAACCACCAAACCCTGATGGACATGCATGGTACTTATGCCCAGCTGCGGGCCATTCAGTTTGGTAATACAGCCACGGGTAACAAGGGCTGATGCTGGCCAGACTCTGGTACGGGAACAGCCTCTGGCGCTGGGGGCTGGCCCCCTTCGCCCTGCTGTTTGCCCTCATCAGCGGCGTCCGCCGTCTGGGGTATCGCCGGGGCTGGTTCAGCGCCTATCGGGCCACCCTGCCGGTGGTGGTGGTGGGCAATCTCTCGGTGGGGGGCAACGGCAAGACCCCGGTGGTGGTCTGGCTGGTGGAACAACTCCAGGCCCGGGGCTGGCGCCCGGGCGTGGTGAGCCGCGGCTATGGCGGCAAGGCGCCCCATTACCCCTATCGACTGGATGAGAGCAGTACCCCGGCCGAGGCCGGGGATGAGCCCGTGCTCATCGCCAGACGCTGCGGCTGCCCCGTGGCGGTGGCCCCCAGACGGGCCGATGCTGTGCGGTTGCTGGAGCAAAGCGGTGAGGTGGACATCATCGTCACCGACGACGGCCTGCAGCACTATGCCCTGGCCCGTGACATCGAACTGGTGGTGGTGGACGGTGCGCGCCGCTTTGGCAATGGCTGTCTGCTGCCCATGGGGCCGCTGCGCGAGCCCACGACCCGCCTCAAGCGGGTGGACGCCATCATCTGCAACGGCGGCGAACCCGCCCGTGGCGAATACGCCATGCGCCTGGTGCCGGATACCCTGCGCCGGGTGTGCGATGATGCGCCTCTCACGGCCCCCCTCTCGGGGCCGGTGGATGCCCTGGCAGGCATCGGCCATCCCCCCCGTTTCTTCGCCACCCTGACCGCCCTTGGTTACGAGCTGGTGCAGAGCGTCGGCTACGGGGATCACCAGGCGTTCGACGCCGCCGAGCTGCTGGCCCGCTTCGGCCAGCGCCCCTTGCTGATGACCGAGAAGGATGCGGTCAAGTGCCGCCCCTTCGCCCCGGACAACTGGTGGTATCTGCCGGTCAGCGCCGAGCTGCCCGATGCCCTGGGGGAGGCGCTGCTGCGCACCCTGGGCCCGCAGCCCGGAAGAGGGAACGGGCACCAGGCGCCCTGACGGGCGCCACCGGATTGGAACAGACGGCCAGCGCCCGGACTCGGGGGCTGGCCCTGCACATTGACATGCCAGGCAAGATCGCCTGTGGGAAATCGTTAAAGGAGTTTCGTTGTGGCACTGGATATTAAACTGCTCGACATCATCGCCTGCCCGGTCTGCAAGGGGAAACTGCACTATCAAGCGCACGCCGAGGGCCCTCAGGAGCTCATCTGCCGCTTCGACAGACTGGCCTATCCCCTGGAGGAGGGGATCCCGGTGCTGCTGGAGAACCGGGCCCGTCACCTGGCGCTGGAAGAGCTGAAGCCATGAGTTTCGTCGTCGTCATTCCTGCCCGTTACGCCTCCACCCGGCTGCCGGGCAAGCCGCTGGCCGACATTCACGGCAAGCCCATGGTGCAGCACGTGGTGGAGAAGGCCCTGCAATCGGGCGCCGATCGGGTGATCGTCGCCACCGATGACGAGCGGGTGCAGCAGGCTCTGGCTCCCTTTGCCGCCGCTGCCGGGTTCGAGGTGTGCATGACCTCACCGGATCACCAGTCCGGCACCGAGCGTCTGGCCGAGGTGTGCCGTCACTACGGCTTTGCCGCCGATACCATCATCGTCAACGTGCAGGGGGACGAGCCCCTCATTCCCCCCGTCATCATCCGCCAGGTGGCGGACAACCTGGCCGCGGCCAGCGCGCCCATGGCGACGCTGTCGGTGCCGATCAGGGATGCCGAAGAGGCGTTCAATCCCAATGCCGTCAAGGTGGTGACCGACCGGGAGGGGTATGCCCTCTATTTCAGTCGCGCCAGCATCCCCTGGGATCGGGACCGCTTTGCCCAGAGCCGCGAGCAGATTGGCGATCACTACCAACGCCACATCGGCATCTACGCCTATCGCGCCGGCTTCATCCAGCGTTACGTGGACTGGGCGCCGAGCGTGCTCGAGCAGGTCGAAGCCCTGGAGCAGCTGCGGGTGCTCTGGTACGGGGAGAAGATCCACGTGGCCCAGGCGCTGCAAGCCCCGCCGGTGGGGGTGGACACCCAGGCCGATCTCGACAAGGTACGTGCGCTGCTGGCCGGTTGAGGCTGGCGAAACGGCTTTGATGCAATACGGCGCCCCAGGGCGCCGTTTTTTAATTGATTCTTTGTATAATAATTTGATTTAAAACGGATTTTACGAGCAATTTCAAACTTTTCCCGCCCATGGTTTGCCAAATCATCGAGTTTGGTTATGATGCAAGACGCCGTGTTAACCCTAACTGGCATATAACGAGATAAAAACGGGGTGTTTGGGTGATTAATGTATTCCTGGTCGATGATCATGAGTTGGTGCGTACAGGGATAAGACGCATTTTGGAAGACGTCCGCGGGATCAAGGTGGTGGGCGAGGCGCAGAGCGGGGAAACCGCGGTGGCCTTCTGTCGGCAACATCACCCCGATGTGATCCTGATGGACATGAACATGCCGGGCATCGGCGGTCTGGAAGCGACCCGCAAGATCCTGCGGATCCGCCCCGATGTGCGCATCATAGTGCTGACCATTCATTCAGAAAATCCGTTCCCTACCAAGGTGATGCAGGCGGGCGCCGCCGGGTACCTCACCAAGGGGGCCGCGCCGGACGAGATGATCCACGCCATTCGCCTGGTTCACTCCGGTCAGCGTTACATCTCCCCGGAGATCGCCCAGCAGATGGCCCTGAGCCAGTTCGCCTCCGCCGACGAGAACCCCTTCAAGTCCCTCTCCGAGCGGGAGCTGCAGATCATGATGATGATCACCAAGGGGCAGAAGGTGACCGACATCTCCGAGCAGCTCAACCTGAGCCCGAAGACGGTCAACAGCTACCGCTACCGCCTGTTCAGCAAGCTGGGGATCAACGGTGACGTGGAGCTGACCCATCTGGCCATTCGTTATGGCATGCTGGATGCCGATACCCTGTAACGGGGGCGTGTGGACACCAAAGGCGGCACCGGCCGCCTTTTGCTTTTTGCAGGCTGTGGGCAGTATGCTCTCCCCGTCTTTTTGCATTCATCCGTTGAGTCGAGTTGCCGATGACCCTCTCTCCCGAGCCCCATTTTGACAGCAAGGCATTTCTGAGCGCCGTCACCCACCAGAGCGGTGTCTACCGGATGTACGACAGCGGCGGCACCGTCATCTACGTGGGCAAGGCCAAGGATCTCAAGAAACGGCTCGCCTCCTACTTTCGAGCCAATGTCGACAGCATCAAGACCCGCACCCTGGTGCGCCAGATTGCCGATGTGCAGGTAACGGTCACCCACACCGAGACCGAGGCGCTGATCCTCGAGCACAACCTCATCAAGCAGTACCAGCCCCGCTACAACGTGCTGCTGCGGGATGACAAGTCCTACCCCTGGATCATCATCACCGACCATCGGCACCCGCGCATCGGCGTCCATCGCGGCGCCCGCAAGGTGAAGGGGGAGTATTTCGGCCCTTACCCCTCCGGTGGCGCGGTACGCGAGAGCCTGCACCTGATGCAGAAGATCTTCCCGGTGCGCCAGTGCGAGGATGCCGTCTATGCCAACCGTACCCGCCCCTGCCTGCTCTACCAGCTCAAGCGCTGCGCCGGCCCCTGTGTGGCGGGGCTGGTGAGCGAGGCCGAGTATGCCCAGCAGGTGGCGCTGGCCAAGCTGTTCCTCGCGGGCAAGAACCAGCAGGTGATCGGCGAACTGGTGGGCAAGATGGAGTCCGCCAGCGGCGATCTGCGCTTCGAGGAGGCGGCCCGCTACCGGGATCAGATCCAGGCCCTGCGCCGGGTCACCGAGCAGCAGTCGGTGAGCGGCAACGTGCTGGACGAGCTCGACGTGGTGGGGGTGGCCTTCGAGCAGGGGACCGCCTGCATCCACGTGCTCTTCATCCGCCAGGGCAAGGTGCTGGGATCGCGCAGCTACTTCCCGAAAGTGCCGGCCGATACCCCGCTTGACGAGGTGGTGCAATCCTTCCTGCTGCAGTTCTATCTGTCGGGGCAGGGGGGACGGCAGATCCCGAGCGAGGTGCTGCTGGACGTGGCGCTGGAGGATGAGAGCGTCATCGCCGACACCCTGAGCCAGACCGCCGGCTACAAGGTGCGGGTGGTGAGCCGGACACGCAGCGAGCGGGCCCGCTTCATCAAGCTCGCCTCCATCAACGCCCAGACCGCGCTGCGCTCGCGCCTCGCCCACAAGAGCACCATCACCGCCCGTTACGATCAGCTGGAGGAGCTGCTGGAGCTCGAGAGCCCCATCGCCCGCATGGAGTGCTTCGATATCTCCCACACCATGGGGGAGCGCACCGTGGCCTCCTGCGTGGTGTTCAACCGGGAGGGGCCGCTCTCCTCGGAATACCGCCGCTTCAACATCGACGGTATCACCGGCGGGGATGACTACGCCGCCATGGAGCAGGCGCTGGAGCGTCGCTTTGGCAAGCAGCAGGAGCCGGACAAGGTGCCGGATGTGCTGTTTATCGACGGCGGTCTCGGCCAGTTGCGCCGCGCGGAGGAGATCCTGGCGCGCCAGCTGGAGTTCCTCGGCGGCAAATATCCGCTGCTGGTGGGCATCGCCAAGGGGGTGACCCGCAAGGCGGGGTTGGAGACCCTGATCCTGGGGGACAGCCACGAAGAGCTGCACCTGCCGGCGGACATGCCCGCCTTGCACCTCATCCAGCACATTCGCGACGAATCCCACCGCTTTGCCATCACGGGCCACCGGGCCAGGCGGGCAAAGGCCCGCACCACCAGTACCCTGGAAGAGATTCCCGGGGTGGGGCCGAAACGGCGGCAGGCGCTGCTCAAATACCTGGGGGGTTTGCAGGAGGTGAAAAAAGCCGGGGTGGACGAGCTCGCCAAGGTGCCCGGCATCAGCCAGGAGCTGGCCCAGTCCATCCACGACGCATTGCACTCGCTCTAGCGCTGCCTTTGGTGTGAAGGAGGTCACGCCAGGGGGCATCAGGGCTTGCCGCCTGCGCACAAGAGCCGTGACGCAGGGGGCTCCCAAATGCCATAATGACCGGCATCCTGAGGTTATTGATGGATTAATGGACCAAGGCGGGCGCCAGTTCGGTTGCATCCGCGATCGGCTTGGGGCTACCATGTAGCGGCATACAAGAAGTGGCTGAAAATAATGACAAATATTCCTAACCTGCTGACGTTCTTTCGGATTTTGCTCATCCCCGTCTTCGTCATCCTGTTCTACCTTCCATATCAGTGGTCCTACATGGCGGCGGCCATCGTCTTTATCCTGGCGGCCGCAACCGACTGGTTTGACGGCTATCTTGCCCGCAAGCTGAACCAGTCCACCGCCTTTGGCGCCTTCCTCGATCCGGTGGCCGACAAGATCATGGTGGCGGCGGCCCTGGTGGTCATCGTCGAGCACTACAACACCGTCTGGGTCACCATCCCCGCCATGACCATGATTGGCCGGGAGATCATCATCTCCGCCCTGCGTGAATGGATGGCCGAGCTTGGCAAGCGCTCCTCGGTGGCCGTCAGCTGGATTGGCAAATGGAAGACCATGATCCAGATGGTGTCGCTCACCGGCCTCATCTGGCAATACGACATCTGGATGGTGTGGCTCGCCTATGTGCTGCTCTACGTGGCCACCGTGCTCACCTTCTGGTCCATGTTCCAGTACATGAAGGCCGCCTGGGGCGATCTCAGCTACCACTCCCGGTTCTAGTCCCGACGGGAAGATGGCCGTTTCTCTGCCACTGGCGCCGAGAAACGGCCATGAGCGCCAAAAGTGTGGGACAAGGGTAAAAAACACCCGAACGATCAGCGTATTAAATGTTTTTGGTTGACTGGGCGGGGAACATCGCTAGAATGCGTTCTCACAGTCAGGCAGTCAGCCAGACCGATGCGGGAATAGCTCAGTTGGTAGAGCACGACCTTGCCAAGGTCGGGGTCGCGAGTTCGAGTCTCGTTTCCCGCTCCAAATTCAGACAATAGAGAGTTCCTCTCTTTTGCATGGCGCGTTAGCAAAGCGGTTATGCAGCGGATTGCAAATCCGTTTAGTCCGGTTCGACTCCGGAACGTGCCTCCATATTGACAAGCCCGCCACGCGAGCTTGATACCGATTGCGGTGCCCGAGTGGTGAAATCGGTAGACACAAGGGATTTAAAATCCCTCGACGTTCGCGTCGTGCCGGTTCGATTCCGGCCTCGGGCACCATTAAAATCAAAGAGTTACTAAGGCCACTAGCAATAGTGGCCTTTTTGTTTCTAGTTGATTGACAGCCAGAATGGCAGCGACCTGAAGAGCCGGTTCATCTCTTGAATCTGCACGTGCCAAGCTGCGACCCCTGGTGTGAACATCAAAGAGCCTGCTCGATGGCAGGCTCCTGAGTGCTTCCCTGATTTATCTAGAGTTCCGAGATGATGGTCGACACCTCTTCTGCTCCGTGTCTTATCTCCTCCATCACTTTTGCAACGTCATCGATCTGCTTTTGCCCGTGGATGGCACCGTCTGCCGCGGACTGGATCTGCTCGCTGACCTGCCTGGTGAGCTGCTGATTCTGGCTGACGACATTGGCTATTTCGTTGGTCGATAGGGAGGTTCTTGCCGCCAGTTGACGAACTTCATCGGCCACGACGGCAAAGCCTCTGCCTTGTTCGCCGGCTCTCGCCGCTTCGATGGCGGCATTGAGCGCGAGCAGGTTGGTCTGGTCTGCAATGCTGCTGATGGTGGATACGATGGCGGTGATATTCTGGGATTGAGCGTGGAGCTTGCTCATCAAGGTGCTGGCATGTTCCATCTGTCTGACAATATTGTCCGAAGTGGAGACGACGGTGGTCAACATCTCCTCTCCTTTGATGGCGGAGGATTTGGTTGTGACAGATGTTTCATTTGCCACCTTGGCCACATGTTGTACGGCCTGATCTTTGCTGATCTGCGGGGTGATATTGGAGGCAAACTTGATGACCTTGATCACCTTGCCATGGCTGCCCCGCACAGCGTTGTAGGTTGCCTCCAGCCAGACTTCATGGCCTTTTTTATCAAATCGCTGAAAGCGTCCCGATTTGAACGTCCCCTGAGCCAGCTCCTGCCAGAAATCGGGATGTTCCCGATAAAACAGCTCATCACAAAACATGCGATGTTGATGGCCTTTAATTTCATCAAGTCGATAGCCCATGGTATCCAGGAAATTACGGTTGGCGGAAATAACAACACCAGTCGGTTCAAACTCGATGACGGCGAGGGAGCGATCCAGCGCCTCAAATATTGCTTTTTGAGTCATGAGCAGATCATGTTGCACCGTCACATCTGACGCTATTTTGATGATCTTGATTATTTTTCCGCCCTGGCTGACGGGGAAATAGGTGGCCTCCAGCCATATTTCCTTGCCTTGTTTGCCAACCCGGTGGAAGGTGCCATGCTGGCTGTGCCCATTTGCCAGATCTCGCCAGAATTCCCGATAGGAGGGAGAGTCGGTATCTTCTTTCATGCAGAACATGGCGTGATGCTGCTGCACGATCTCATTGAGGGAGTAGCCGACGGAATGAAGAAAAAGCGGGCTGGCATCGAGAATATAACCATCGGTAGTGAATTCAATCATGGGAAGATGATCGTGCATGGCATGATCCAGTGCCTCGCTTTTCAAGGCCCTCTCTCGTTCTGCTGCCAGCTCTTTTTTAAGTTTCGAGTCGAACATAAGCACACCCCAGCCAAGAAAATAGAATCATCCGACATCTCTTCGTTGACGAACCCTTCACACTTTCTGGGTATGAAGCGTCGTTTTGAGTGTAATGCACCCCTGTCATTTGATTCGGGCTTTTCCATACAAAAAACAGGTTTAATACAAGATGATGCGCCCTTTTTATATGCGGTGATAAATAAAACGTATTCCTATTCTGAATTATTTGTTCGATGCATCGATTGTTTAACGGGGGTCTCTCAATGGGCAAGACAATGGTTCGCAGTCGTGGGCGAACAGGGCCTCATTTCGGCGAATACGGGTATCCAGGGCAGGGGCTTGTCGGTGAGGTGTGACGGTTGTCTGCATCGATGGGGGAGGGCGTGCAGCGGGAAGGTACTGCCTATAGAGATGTCTCGGTCCCTCTGTCCGGGAAACCTGCACTTGAGTGTTTGAACGCATCTGTTGCCCATTGTCATGGACGATGGGAAGGGGGGTGACGCTCCGTGTGGCTGCGAAATGCCCTGGAGAGGCTCG